>DATJYL010000026.1 GCA_035499655.1 Pirellulales bacterium | reverse complement strand
GAACCAGTCCAGCCGTGCCCGCCTCGTCGGGAACCTATGTGCACATTTACGACCTTTATGCCGGCGACCCATCTTATCCCGGAGCTTCCGCCGGCGATGTGTACATTTACGGCAACACTTCATTCCAAACAGGTTTTGGGGTGTCGCTTTACTATTATCACGAATTGGAAAAGGACATCTATCTGGCTGCCGACTCTACTCAGACATATGGAGAGTACGGTTTTGCTTTCGATGTGCTCGTTCACTTTGCTAGTAATGGGATGACGCTTGACACGGGACCTCTTTATGACGTGTTCGCACTTGACACCACCACCGATCCGGATAATCCCGGCGGATTCGCCACCTTTGCGCCGTTTCCCCTGCAGGACGCCGCAACGGAAGCAATTTACGCGGCGTTGGTCCCAGAACCCTCTTCATTTTTGCTGGCTTTAATTGGCGGAGGATTGCTGATCGCACACCGATCACGGCGAAAAGGCGGTAGTGATTAGGTGTTATTTCACAAGCGTGTGGCGGCTCGGCTGTCGGCGAAGCCGAGCCAGCCACACTTTTTTCACTCCCATATGGCATGCAATAGGTCGGAGGAGCTTAGTATGAAAGCAATCACGTTCAGTTCAATAATATTGGCATCGATTATCGTGGCTGGGCGGGTTTGGGCACACGGCTTTAATTTGTCCGTGGATAATTATTACGACCCAACAACAATCTTGGTCTCGTCGGCAAGTGATTATTTGGACCCCAAACTGAAGACGCCAGCCCCCATGGCGAATCTGTTTATTGAGAATTTCAACAGCACATTGACATCCGGATACTATTATGTCGAGCATGGTTTTGCTCAAACATCAGGTCCATTTCCGGATTATTCCGGCGCTACGTTCAACATTACCAGCCCCTTGTATTTTTCGAACGGCATACTGGGAACAAATGGATTGGCACAGGCCACGGCGGCTCCTAACGGTACCTACATTCAAATCTATGACCGGGATTACAATCCGATCACTGGCACGGCCACATATCCCGGCGCATCAGGCGGACTTGCTTATGTGTACGGGAACACATCGTTCGATCCGGGACTTGGCGTTTCGTTGTACGATGCTCACGAACTGGCCAAGGAATTATTTATTGGCTCCGGACCAACATATGGGGAGTATGGTTTTTCGTTCACGGTTACGGTTCCTTTCACGCTTAGTGACGGCTCGCAAGTGACATTGACCACGATTCCGATGGTCGATGTATTTTCGATTTCAGACAAGAACCAAGGCAATTTTTCTGGCAATGCAGATTACACGCAACAAGATGCTGCAACTTTAGCTATTTACAGCGCCATTATGCGCGGCGATTTCAACCTGGATGGGGAAAAGACTGCGGCAGATATTCCGTTGATGCTGCAAGCCTTGGCCAACCCAAGCGCCTACAAAGCGGCCAACAATAATATGTCCAGCATGGAGTTTACGGCCATTGCGGATGTAAACCAGGACGGCGTGGTCAGCAACGCCGACCTGCAAGCGCTGCTGAATTTACTGGCCGGCGGCGGCGGCGGAACCTCTTCCGTGCCGGAACCCAGCGCCGCGTTGCTCGCCTGGATTGCTTTGGGGTGTTGGCTCCTAGTGCAATGGCGGCGCTTTATCAGGCTGCCCCGTTATCTCCTGCTTTTCCGTGCAGATTGCCAACACGAAAGGCATGCGCCATCGCCACAGGCACTTGAGCTTCAGATTTGATGACCAATGCCCGATTTTCCTGCACCGCGGCTTTCATTTCTTGCTCGCGGGCAATGGCGAACGCGCGCCGTTCTTCCGCCTTGGCGCGGGCCACGCGGGTATCGGCTTCCGCTTGGTCGGCCTGCAGCCGAGCGCCAATGTTTTCGCCCACGTCGACGTCGGCAATGTCAATCGACACAATTTGAAACGCCGTGTTGGCGTCCAGCCCGCGCTCCAGCACGGCCTTGCTGATCCGGTCCGGGTTTTCGATGACGCTCAAATGGCTTTCCGCCGAGCCGATGGCGGTAATAATGCCCTCGCCGACGCGAGCAATAATAGTTTCCTCGGTCGCTCCGCCGATCAATTGCTGCAAATTGGTGCGGACCGTGACGCGGGCTTTCACTTTCAATTCCACGCCGTTTTTGGCAATGGCCGAAAGCGTGCTTTTGCGGCTGGTATTGGGATCGGGGCAATCGATGACCTTGGGGTTCACGCTGGTTTGCACGGCGTCGAGCACGTCGCGCCCGGCCAAATCAATGGCGGCGGCGCGGTCAAAATCCAAATCAATGTCCGCCCGATGTGCCGCAATGATTGCCCGAATGACACGCGGCACGTCGCCGCCGGCCAAATAGTGCGCTTCCAATCGCCGCGTGCTGATGCCGGTTTGCCGATCGGTTCCCACGCCCGCCTGCAGCGCCATAATTCGGCCCTGCACGATCACTCGGGCATCTACCTTGCGTAAGCTCATGCCCACCAGGCTTAGCAAACTGACCCGGGCATTCGACATGTATGCTTGGAACCACAATTTGCCATAGGTGAGCACCAGCAGCATGAAAATGAGAAAGAAAAACGCCACCACGCCGCCGACGACATACAGGCCGATATTGTCGGGCAGATGGTCAAATTGCGCGAACAGCGTGAGGGGCGGCAGCATAGTTAATTATCGCCAGATGAGCAGCGGACGGGTAAACGATCGATCTCACGCGATTATAGTAGCGGCATCGCGTGTCGCAAGAACGATTTTTCCAACGAGCACAAAGATTAACAGAACCAAGATCGTTGGCAGACATCGCGATTCACTCAATCCAGCCCCCGCCAAGCACATAATTGCCATCATAACAAACGGCGGCCTGCCCTGGGGCGACGCCATACCTTGGTTCCTCGAATCGCACTCGGAATTGGCCGTTTTCCAACGGTTCCACGACCGCCGGCGCCGCCGCGCTGTTATACCGAATTTGAACCGAGGCACGGAACGGCGCAGTGGGCGCATCGACCAGCCAATTCGCCCGATTGGCCGTCAGTTCGCTGCGGGCCAATTCTTCCCGCCGACCGATGAACACCCGCCGGCTGGCGGCCTCGATGCGCGTTACATAGTACGGTTCGCCCATCGCCACGCCCAATCCTTTACGTTGACCGATCGTGAACGCTTCGATTCCGTCATGCTGGCCTACCACAGAGCCATCGGCCAGCACAATTTGCCCTGACGAATCCAGAGGCCCTGCCGACTCCGTTTCATCCATTTCGTTTGCCACCCTAGTGGTAGAAGAACTAATTCGTGATCCGCAGCGGTTGAAGCGGCGGCGGCGGACAAACTCAGCGTGATCGCCGCTGGACACAAAGCAAATTTCCTGGCTGTCGCGCTTGTCCGCCACGCGCAGCCCAAATTCGCGGGCCAGCTGCCGGATTTCGTTTTTGCGATAATTGCCGATCGGCAACATCATTCGGGAAAGATATCCGCGATCCACCCCGAACAACACATACGATTGATCTTTGGCTGGATCGAGTCCGCGCAGTAGCAATGGTGAAGATGCCGCCCCAATGTCCCATGGTTCATCAATCTGGCTGCAGCTTTCAGAACTCTCAACCCGGGCATAATGTCCCGTGGCCACAAATTCCGCTCCCACACGGTCGGCGTAATCGTACAACTTCCCAAATTTCAGCCAATGGTTGCACATCACGCAGGGGTTCGGTGTTCGGGCCGCCGTGTACTCATCGACGAAGTAATCGATGATTCGCGCAAAGTCGTCGCTTAAATTCAGCGCATAAAACGGAATGCCCAACTGCTCGGCCACGCGGCGGGCATCTTCGGCGTCCGAAACGCTGCAACAGCCTTGCTTGTGATCCAGCCGTCCGGACACGATCGGTAGTTGCCCGCCCTGTGTCGCGCTGTTTGAAGCACAAGCGGTTGTTTCCGATTCTACCGGCGCCTCACCATGCCGCATGAACACGCCGATCACCTCGTGGCCCGCTCGGCACAAAAGTGCCGCCGCCACGCTGCTATCGACTCCGCCCGACATGGCCATCACAACTCGTGCCACCATTCAGTCCTTCATACGTTGCTAATGGTATCCGTGCCCAATATCTGCTGCAGCTTGGCCAACGAGCGCGTCAGCATCACTCGAATCGCGCCGTCCGATTTTCCCAACTTCTCTGCAATTTGCTTGGAGGGCATGCCTTCCAAATAACGCAGCCGCAGGGCCTCACGATTTTCTTCCGGTAATTGTTCCAATGCGGTCAACATGCGCAATTGTTTTTGATCGCGCGAAAACGCCTGGCTGGCCGATGTCATGCTCGCCACCAGCATGTTTATCAACCCGGGCCGGGTCGTGCTGGTGCTGCCACCTCCCGCGGCGTTGAGGGAAACTTCTCGCCCCGCATCGCGCTTCTGGCTGCCGAAGAATCTTCGATGTGCGTCGATAATCCGCCGTTCCGCCACCTGGCACAACCAATTGAAGGGGTCGCGATCAGTTAAGTCGACTTCCCCCAGCGAACGCACCGCCTCGGCGCTGACTTCCTGATACAAATCGTCCGGCTCGATTTTACGCCGCAGTCCCGCTCCCAACCGGCGGTCGATAAAGGCCATCAATTGTGGATGCTTGGCCACCAAAAATTCTGCCAACGCTTGGCTGTCGCCGCTGCGCACACGGTTGGCCAATGCCTCGTCGTTTGTCGATGTTTCTTCGCTCGCCATGGAACAGGCCTTCCCAAGGGCCCCTGGGGTATAATTCCACGTCCGTGGGATCGGCATTCATCCTACCCGGCTTTCCTTGTGCCGCATACAGCCCGCTCCTATAACGATTCTTTTCGCCATGTTACGCTAACAATATGGGTCTTCCGCAAGTCGTCATCGTGGGTCGGCCAAATGTGGGCAAATCGAGCCTCTTCAATTGGCTTGCGCGCCGGAAGTTGGCGATTGTCGATCCCACCGCCGGGGTCACTCGCGATCGGATGACGTATTTAATCTGTGAGAAAGGACGCTATTTCGAGTTGGTCGACACCGGCGGCCTAGGCTTCGAAGACCCCGACAACCTGACTCCGCAAATCGAGGAACAAATCAACGCCGCCTTGGAACAAGCGGCGGTCATTTTAATGGTGGTCGATGCCCGCGAAGGCCTCATGCCGCTGGATCAGGAAGTGGCCAAGCGTTTGCGTTATGTGCAGGCCCCCATCATTTGTGTTGCGAACAAGGCGGACGATGTTTCGATTGACCCTAATGCTGACGAATTTTACAAGCTGGGCCGCGGCAAGTTGCTGTGCACCAGCACGACGCAAAATCGACACCGCGAGGAATTGCTCGATTTGATTATCGAGCGCCTTCCGCCGCCGTTGGAGGAAAACTCCACCCCGCCCGCTGAGCCCGACATGAAAATCGCCATTGTCGGCCGCCGCAACGTCGGTAAAAGCACGTTCGTCAACACTCTGGCTCAGGCCGAACGCATGATTGTCAGCGAGGTGCCCGGCACCACCCGCGACAGTGTGGACGTGCGTTTTGAACTCGATGGCAGAGCCTTTGTCGCCATCGATACGCCAGGCCTCAAGCGCCAACGCAGCATCGCCAGCGATGTGGAGTTTTACAGCCTGCACCGGGCGCAGCGCAGCGTCCGCCGGGCCGATGTCGTGCTGTTGTTCTTCGATCCCACGCAGCGCATCAGCAAAGTCGATAAGCAACTGTGCGATTATATTTCGCAGCAATATAAACCCTGCATTTTCGTCGTGAATAAATGGGACCTCCGCCACGAAAGCATGCCGACCGAAAAATGGGTGCATTACATCTACGATACGTTTCGCGCCGTGCATTATGTGCCGATTGCGTTCGTCACCGGCCAAAGCGGTAAAAATGTGAAAGCCCTGTTGAATCATGCCCAAATGCTGTTCAAGCAAGCCCGGCAACGAGTGGCCACCGCCGATTTGAATAAGCTCCTCCGCGCCGCCATCGATGCCAATCCCCCGCCGATTTATCAAAATCGTCAGCCCAAAATTCTCTTCGCCACCCAAGTCGGCATCGAGCCCCCCACGGTCGTTTTGTTCTGCTCCAATCCGGCCGGCATTTCGCAAACCTACCGCCGCTATTTGTTGGGTGTCTTCCGCGAACGGCTGCCGTTTAGCGAAGTCCCCATCAAGCTCTACCTCCGCCGCCGGGAAGAACGCGAAAAACCCGCCGAAGGCGAAACCGCCAGCGGAAATCCCGCCGCCACCTAGCCATCAAACCGTGGCCCAATTTTATTGAAACGCTTCAGATTCGCGGCGCGACGTTGCACGAGGCCCGGAGGGCAGGCAGTCAATAGCCCCGAGCATCAGATCGGGATCTCTTTGCGCAAATAATATCGAGAGTCCGGAGAACCGGAATCTTTGTCGAACAACTGCTCAGATGTGTCGGCGGGCTCCCGTTGCCCGGCATCTTTTCTCCGGCCATAATGCGGGCGCGTGCCGCCAAACGAAAGGCTTCGAACAGCCATAACTTCAAATCCGGAAAGCCAGCCCGGAGAGGATGACGAACTTTCCCATGAGCGATGTAAAAGAAACAATTCCATTGGAAGATGATTTGTGCGTGCATACTTTTGCCGTGTCCGCCGCCATGGTGGGCGTGTGCCTGACGGTGATCGGGCTAATACGGATTGTAATCACGCTGCAGAAGGTTAACACGCTGGCCGACGATTTCCTGGGGATCGATGCGATTATCTTCTTGGCATCTTGCATATTGTCGTACTGGGCCATCCGGAATCGAAAGGTGCGGCGGCGATTGCGGGCCGAGCGATTTGCGGATGGACTGTTTTTGGTGGCGATGGTGCTGATGACCGCCGTGTGCTTATTCATTGTCTATGCAATTGCCACGAATCCGAACCTCACGGGGCAGTGAGGACAGAGTGGTCGGTGGTCAGTGGTCAGTGGCCAGTTGCAAAGCGTTGCCACTTACGAATGACAACTGACCACTCACCCCTCACCAATCACCCCTCACTTCTTCACATGGAGAAAAACATCATGCGTTTCTTGGGAATGCTGGCCGTGTTGTTGCTTTGGTGCGGCGTGTTGAATACAGCCTGGGCCGACGATCAGCCGCAGCAAATTCCATTGTGGCCCAACGGCGTGCCAGGATTTGAAGATCGAAAAGACATGGCGGAGGTGAAAACGGACAAAGGGCACGGCGAGTACACCATCACGAACGTGCAGAATCCGACGCTGACGGTGTTTTTGCCGCCGAAAGATAAAGCGACCGGCGCGGCCGTGGTGATTGCGCCCGGCGGCGGGCATCGCGAATTGTGGATGGTTCACGAGGGGCTCAACGAGGCCCAGTGGCTGGCCGATCACGGCGTGGCCTGCTTCGTGCTGAAATATCGGTTGGCGCGGGAAAAAGATTCGCCTTACAAACTGCCCGGGGCGCCCACGGAGGACGGCCAGCGGGCGATTCGGTTAGTGCGCAGCCGGGCCGAGGAATGGGGGATTGATCCGGCGCGGGTGGGCATTTTGGGATTTTCCGCCGGTGGCGAGCTGGCGGCCTTGGTGTGCGATGCGGCCGGCGACGAAAACCAGGGCAAAGGGAAAGACGACGCCGACGATCCCGTGGAACGCCAAACCGCCCGGCCTGATTTTCAGGGCTTGGTTTATTCCGGGCCGCTGGGAATTCGTGGGCAAACCATCACGAAGGAAATGAACCTGCCGCCCACATTCATTGCCGTGGGGGACGAAGATGGCAACCACTTTCAAACGATGCTGGCCAATCACTATTTGGCGCTGAAAAACGCCGGTGTTTCGGCCGAGCTGCACATCTACGCCAAAACGCCGCACGGCTTCGGCATGCGCGAGAGCAACGCCGGCAAGCCGAGCAACGACTTCATCCAGCAGTTTTACGATTTTTTGAAGACGGAAGGATTTTTGAAGCAGGCGTGAACGGGGCGGAAAGGGACCGCGGATTTCGCGATTATTTCAGCGGCGAAAAATCGGTCGGGTCGACGAAGAGCGATTCGGTTTTGGTCGTCAGTTTGCCGTCGGCTTCGGAATCCGATTTCACTTTTTGCCACTCCGGATCGCGGCTGAACTCGCTCCAGTTTTTCCGGGCGGCATCACGGCTAGGGTGGGCCAGAATGTAGACCAGCGTGTTTTTCGATCTCGGCTCGTCTTGCGGCACCCAGTAGCCGATGCTGGTCATGCCGTGCTTTTCGAACAGCCCGCAGGTGTGATCGCGGAAGCGGGCCAGCAAGGCGTCGAGCTTGCCGTCTTCGGCGGTGTAGGTGCGAATTTCGAACACGCGGTTGGCTGCCTCGGCTTTCATGGCGGCAATTCCCGCGCTGCGGCCGGCTAAAAACGCCATGCCTGCCGCCGCCATCGCAACGGCAATCACAAAATATCGCTTAGTGAGCATGAATGGTTCTCCGAAAAAAGTGTCCGGGAGTTGGGGGATCACGCCGAGATTTTCGCCAGGCGCGTTTGATAATCGGCCACGAAAAAGCGCTTGCCTTTGGCGACGACACGGTGGCCTTCGGCGGCCAGTTGTTTGCGCAGCCGGGCGATGCCGCCGGGATATTTGGGGTTAAGCTCGCCGCCGGTTTTCAGCGTGCGCCAGTAGGGAGTAGTTTTGGGTTTGCCGCGCGCGTTGGCGGTGGCATCGGTCACGGCTTCTTCGGCGGCGTGGGCCGCAATCCAAGCGAAAATGCCGGCCGTGATCGGGCAGCACACATTCACGCCGTGCTTTTTTGCCAGCGCGGCGCGAATTTCGGCGGTGGTGATTAGCATGCCTTTGGGGACGCGCTTCATCAGGGCATCGACTTCCAGCGGCGCGGGAATGACGAAGTTGCCCGTGCCCCAACGCTTCGACATTTTGCCCGTGATGCGGCCGGTTTTGGGCAAGTCTTTGCTGTCGGCCAGTTTTTCCCGCCACGATTTTTTACGCTGCGCCATGAGTTTCCGGTTTCAGCAAGTCGATGGAGATCAGGAAGTAGAATTTGATGTCGGGGTTTCGCGAACCGGGCGGAGTATCGTGGGAAGCTTGGGCAGCACAACAATGAGCAATGTGGCAATCGGTCCGATGAACAGTGAGCCGAGCCACCATCCCAGCGCACTACGGTTTTTCGATTGGGCCAGTCCGGCGTTGATGAGCGAGAGCGTAAACCAACCGACGGCATAACCGTCGGTATCGTACACGTTGCGCACAATGACATCAGCGGCAAGTAATAAATGGGACATGAGATAAACCAGTGGTAATGGTGGCGCAGCTTCGCTTATCTTAACGTGTGGCATCAGGAATGCCATCATCCGTGGTCGATGGTTTACATTTTTGACGGGTCACCAACATGTCGGCTGCTACAAGTGCGACGAAGCGAATTGCCGTGATTGGCGGCGGGATTTCCGGCCTGGCGGCTGCGCACCGCGTGCTGGAGCTTGCGCCAGAGGCCGAGGTGGTGTTGTTTGAAGCCAGCGAGCGGTTGGGGGGCGTGATTCGCACAGTTCGGCAAGATGGCTTTCTGATCGAGCAAAGCGCCGATAGTTTCATCACCACCGTGCCGGCCGCGGTCAATTTGTGCCGGCGAATTGGCTTTGCCGATCAACTCATTCCGACCGAGCCGGCCCATCGCGGGGCGATGGTCGTGGCCCGGGGAAAATTGGAGCGGGTACCCGAGGGATTTGTGCTGATGTCGCCGAAATGGTTGGGACCGATCATGCGCTCGCCGATTTTAAGTTGGCGCGGGAAGCTGCGTTTGGCTTGCGAACGATTTGTGCCGCCGCGGACCGATCAGCATGACGAAAGCGTGGCCGGTTTCGCTCGGCGGCGGCTGGGACGCGAGGCGTTTGAGCGGCTGGTTCAGCCATTGGTCGGCGGCATTTACACCGCCGATCCGGAAAAGCTGAGCCTGGCGGCGACGCTGCCACGATATTTGGAAATGGAACGGCAGTGGGGGAGTTTGCGGCGGGCAGTTCGGGCAAGACGGAAAGGGAACGAGCAGCACCCTCACCCCGGCCCTCTCCCAGAGGGAGAGGGAGACAGCGGGGCGCGGTACAGCATGTTTGTGGCTCCGCGGGAAGGAATGAGTAGTTTGGTCGAGGCGATTGCCGCGCGGTTGCCGGCTGGATGTGTGCGATTGAATGCGGCGGTGCAGCGGGTGGAAAGAGCTAGTGGTCAGTGGTCGGTGGTCAGTGGACAGGAGAAAGTGAGTAGTGAGTGGTTAGTGGTGAGTGAACAGTTAGCCCCCGGCTCTGCCGGGGGGCGGGAACAACCCCAGCTTTTCGACGGCGTGATTTTGGCTACTTCGGCGGCAGTCACGGGCAAGTTGCTGCGAGGCGTGAATGCGGAGTTGGCGCGGGAAGTGTCGGAAGTGGAATATGCCGGCTCAGCGATTGTCGTGCTGGGCTACGATCGTTCGCAAATTGCTCATCCCCTCGATAGTTTTGGCTTCGTGGTGCCGGCCATCGAGCGGCGAAAAATTCTCTCGGCCAGTTTTTCCAGCGTGAAGTTTCCGGGCCGCGCGCCCGAGGGAAAAGTGTTGATACGCGTGTTTTTGGGCGGGGCGCTCCAGCCGGAAATGCTGGCGTTGTCCGACGATCAATTGCGCCGCACTGCCGAGGAGGAACTGCGCGATTTGCTCGGCATCAGCGGCAGCGCCGGCTTGTCGCAAGTGTTCCGCTGGCTGGCGAGTATGCCGCAATATCATTTGGGCCACTTGTGGCATCTGCAATACATCAACCAGCATGTGGCCGAATTGCCCGGTCTGGCGCTAGCCGGCAACGCCTACGAGGGCGTGGGTATTCCACAGTGCATCAAAAGCGGCGAAGAAGCGGCGGAGCGGATCTTCAAAAATGACCAATGACCAATGAAAAAATCGAATGACCAATAACCAAGCTCCAATGACCAATGACGGAGCGAATATGATTGGTCAATGGGATTTAGCTCCGCCACTCCGTGTGGTCATTGGTGCTTTGCCCCCGGTTACTTCTTCGCGGCGCCCTTGGCTGGGGCGGCGGCGGCTTTGGCGGGAGCGGCGCCTTTAGCGGCGGCGGCAGGAGCTTTCGCGCCAGCGGCAGCGCCGGCGGGCGGTGCGGCGGTGCCTGGAGCGGCGGCAGCGCCTTCGGCTCCCTCGGCCCCTTCCTCTTCCTTCTTCTTCTTTTTCTTCTTCATCGTCAGCCGCAGCACCTTGACCTTCGGCAGGCCCAGGACCGACATGCTTTCGTCCCATCGTTCGGCTTCCTTGAGCTTGGAAATGCGCTCGCCGCGCTTCATTACGTTTGCTGCTTTCACACTGCCACGGCGGACACGAAGACTTTTATCGATGGTCATGGGACGGGCTAAAAGTGAGTGGTGAGTAAGTGAGTGGTAAGCCGCAATATAAAGGACAAAATTCGTTTCGACAAGGCGTTTGGAAAGGAGGTAGTGTCCCAACGAAATGGACCTCACGAATCGTGAAGCGGAGTTTCATAGGCTTAATAGAGCGTGTGTGAGGCGATTGCCAAATAAAGTAGAAGCAAATGCAATGTAAATCCAAAAAAAGCCCCAGCAATTGGTGACCGTGGTATTGCGAAAAAGCCCAATCCAGCACCAAGCGTCGGCCAGCCGACAATCATCAATGGAGTTGCCCGCGCTACACGATATCCGTCTTTAGAAACACAAAAGAGGGCAACTCCGATAATCACCCACGATAATATCGACAGCCATTTAAGATACTTTTCCATCCCTTCATCATACCCGATTCGCCTTGCAAAGCACCCAATCGCGGATTGTGAAGCGAGTTTCATAGCGACCTATCACGTTAGGTAGTGAATCTCAGCAAGCAAGGCAACCAAAACAACCGCTCCGATAATTGCCCCACGAACGGTGAACGAAAGAAATGCGCCGGCCCCAGCGCCGATCACGCCCCAGCCGAGCCACCAAAGCCAAATTCCATATTCATGGTGACCGGCAAAAGTCGTGACAACGAAGAACACAATTGCCCAACCGGCAGCCATGATTAACAGGGCATGCAGTCGGCGGATACGCGACAATTGGCTCATCCCCGCATTGTAGCAGAGGGGCGCGGGCAGATTCACTCACTATACGAATTCGTGAGTGTAGGGGTGTCCACCAGCGGGCTGCACCGCTAGAATGATGTGTTGCTCACGGACGAACCCTCTCCGCGACGAAGGCACTACCGCCCTCCGCTCGGTCGACGCCCGTCGACCGTGCTCGGTTGCTCCTCGCGGCTAAACGGAAAAAACGCGACATGCCTGCCCCTGATATCGTTATCCGCGGCGCTCGAGAGCATAATCTGCGCGGCGTCGACGTGGTGCTGCCGCGGAATCAGCTCATTTGCCTAACCGGCGTTAGCGGATCGGGCAAAAGCTCGCTGGCGTTCGACACCCTGTATGCCGAGGGGCAGCGGCGGTATGTCGAAAGCCTGTCCAGCTTCGCCCGGCAGTTTTTGGGGCAAATGCCCAAGCCGGAAGTCGACCACATTTCCGGGCTGAGTCCGTCGATTTCGATCGCACAAAAAAGCTCGGGCCAAAATCCGCGTTCTACCGTCGGCACGATTACGGAAATTTACGATTACCTGCGGGTGCTATTTGCCCGCGTGGGGCAGGGGCATTGCCCGAAGTGCAGCCGGCCGATAACCGCCCAAAGCCGGGAACAAATTATCGAGCGGATTTTGCAGCTTCCGGAGCGGACGCCGTTTTTGGTGCTGGCCCCAGTGGTGCGGGCTCAAAAAGGGGAACACCGTGATTTGTTCGAGGATTTGCTGAAGCAGGGATTTGCTCGGGCCCGGGTCGACGGCAACGTGGTGCAACTATCGACCGATTTGAAGCTCGACCGGCAGATGCGGCACCAGATTGAAGTGGTGATTGATCGGCTGGTCGCCGGACCGAATGTGCGGCCCCGTTTGGCCGAGGCCGTGGAGTTGGGATTGCGCTTGGGCAGCGGCGAGTTGGTAGTGGCGGTGGAAGCGGGAGAAAAGGGCGCAGGGGGCAGGGCGCAGGGGACAGAAAGTACGGAGACCGCTGGCGGTTTAGCTGCGAGCCGTGAGGCGAGCGCGCCTGCCACGACAGGCCGCAAGGGAATCGCTCGTTTAGCCAAGCACAACTCCGACCTCGTTCTCTCCGCTCACTACGCTTGCACGCATTGCGGAATCAGTTTTGAGCCGCCCAGTCCGCAACTGTTCAGCTTCAACAGTCCGCAGGGGATGTGTCCGCAGTGCGATGGGCTGGGGGAAATTTACAGCTTCGCGGACGAACGGCTCGTGCCCAACGCCGATTTATCGTTTGCCCAGGGCGCGATTGAGTTGGTCGGTCCGTGGCGCGACATGGGGCGCTGGCG
Source organism: Pirellulales bacterium (assembly GCA_035499655.1). NCBI lineage: Bacteria > Pseudomonadati > Planctomycetota > Planctomycetia > Pirellulales > Pirellulales bacterium. The sequence continues at coordinate 26,281 of DATJYL010000026.1, read as the reverse complement.
GCGGCACATTTATCAGGGCGTGGCCGACACCGTCGAGCGGCTGCACAGCCTGGAACACGGCACGATGCTGGAGACGCCGTGGCGGCAGCTTTCGCCTGAGCTGCAAAAAATCTGGCTGTACGGCACCGGCGAGGAGCATATCACTTTCACCTGGCGGAACGGTCCGCAAGGGATGAAATACGGCGGGCATTTCGAAGGCATTATTCCGCAGTTGTTGTCGCGGCATCGCAACACCAACAGCAAAATGCAGCAGCGGCAGTTGGAAAAATATATGAGCGTCATGCCCTGCGCCGCCTGTCACGGGGCCCGGCTGAATCCGCAGGCCCGGAGTGTGACCATTTCCACGGCTCATCCGAAATTTGCTGAACGCCCAGCCCGCTGCCTGCCGGAAGTGTGCAACCTGGCGGTCAGCGACGCCGCCGAGTTTTTCAGCGAGCTGATTTTGGACGACACGGCCCGCAAAATTGCCGAAGAAGCGGTGAAAGAAATTCGCGGGCGGCTGGGATTTTTGGTCAACGTGGGGCTCGATTATCTGTCGCTGGATCGCACGGCCCCCACGCTGTCCGGCGGCGAAACGCAGCGCATTCGTCTGGCCGGCCAAGTCGGCTGCGGGCTGGTCGGCGTGCTGTACATTCTCGACGAACCCTCGATCGGTTTGCATCCACGCGACAATCAAAAGCTGCTCGATACGCTGCATCAGTTGCGCGACAAGGGGAATACCGTCGTCGTGGTCGAACACGATGAAGACACGATGCGGGCGGCCGACACGATCATCGATTTCGGCCCTGGCCCCGGCGTGCGCGGCGGCGAACTAGTCGCCGCCGGCCCGCTCGAAAAGATTATCAACACCGAGCGCAGCGTGACCGGGCAGTTTTTGAACGGCACGCGGAAGATTGAAATTCCGTCACAACGCCGAATCAATTTGAATGGATTGGGCGCAAATGGCAACGGTGCGAAGTCCGCTAGCGGTTTAGCAGCTAATCGGAAGGGAAGCTCAGCACCAGGTGAAAATCACCTCCGCATTGTCGGCGCCCGCCACAACAATCTCAAAAACATCACGGTCGAAATTCCGCTCGGCGCGCTGGTCTGCGTGACCGGCGTCAGCGGCTCCGGCAAAAGCTCGCTGGCCAGCGATATTCTGGCCGAAGCGCTCAATCGCGATTTGAACGGCGGCCTCGGCAATCCGGGAGCGCACGATCGCATCGAAGGTTTGGAACACCTCGACAAACTCATCGCCATCGATCAATCCCCCATCGGTCGCACGCCGCGCTCCAACCCGGCCACGTACATCAAGCTGGCCGACGACATTCGCGATTTGTTCGCCAAGCTGCCGGAATCGAAAGCCCGCGGGTATAAGCCGGGGCGCTTCAGTTTCAACGTAAGCGGCGGCCGGTGTGAGGCCTGCGAAGGGAACGGCTCCAACCGGCTGGAAATGGATTTTCTGGCCGACGTGTGGGTGACTTGCCCGGTGTGCAATGGGCACCGCTTCAACCGCGAGACGCTGCAGTTGAAGTTCAAGGGGAAGAGCATAGCCGAAGTGCTCGAAATGGACGTGCAGGAAGCGTTGGCGCATTTCGAAAACGTGCCCGATATCCGCCGCAAACTGCAAACGTTGCACGACGTGGGGCTGGATTATTTGAAGCTAGGGCAAGCCTCGCCCACGCTCTCTGGCGGCGAGGCGCAACGCATCAAACTGGCCCGCGAACTCGTCAAGCGCAGCACAGGCCGCACGCTGTATTTGCTCGACGAACCGACAACCGGCTTGCACTTTGCCGACATCCAAATGCTGCTGAAAGTGCTGCACGACCTGGTCGATTTGGGCAACACGGTGATTGTGATCGAACATAATTTGGACGTGATTAAAACCGCCGATTGGATTATCGATATGGGGCCCGAAGGCGGCGCTGGCGGCGGCGAAGTGGTGGCCGTCGGCACGCCGGAGGAAGTGGTCAGTGAGAAGGACAACCGTTTAGCCGCGAGGAGCAACCGAGCACAGTCGACGGGCGTCGACCGAGCGCAGGGCGGTAGTGTAATTGAACCGAGCGCCTCGCACACTGCCGTCGCGCTGCGGCCAATCTTGCATGGCGAAACTAGCGTTGCCGACGCTGCGGCTCATCCAAAATCTCGTAAGAGCAAAAAATCCGCCGGCGAAATTTTCGGCGAGCAAACCATCCGGGTCCGCGGGGCCTGGCAACATAATCTGAAAGGCATCGATGTCGAAATCCCACGCGATCAAATGACCGTCTGCTGCGGGCTAAGCGGTTCCGGCAAAAGTTCGCTGGCCATGGACACCATTTATGCCGAAGGCCAGCGGCGGTACGTGGAAAGTTTGAGCGCATACGCCCGGCAGTTCGTCGGCCAAATGCAAAAGCCCAAGCTGGAGCATATCGAGGGGTTGTCGCCGGCGATTGCCATCGAGCAGAAAAATCTTGGCCACACGCCGCGCTCCACGGTCGGCACCGTGACCGAAATTTACGATTACCTGCGGGTGCTGCTCACCCGGCTGGGCAAGCCGTATTGTCCGGCGTGCGATGTCCCCATCGGCACGCAATCGTCGGACGAAATTATCGAAAAAATCATAGCCGAGCAGCCGGGCACCAAACTGTATTTAATGGCCCCGCTGGACATTCGCGTCGGCGAAAAATACGAAACGCTGTGGGACGAAATCCGTTCGCAGGGCTATCAGCGAATGCGGGTCGATGGCGAAACATTCACCGTCGATGCCCCGCCGACGATTGACCGCCGCCGCAAGCATGCGGTGGAAGTGATTGTCGACCGCATCACGGTTCGGCCCGGCAGTGACGCTCGTAGCCGGATTGCCAGCAGCGTGGAAACGGCGTTGTCGCTGGGTAAAGGCGTGCTGCACATTTGCTTCCCGGTCGATGGCGTGCAGGAGCAGCGCTGGCCGACGGAAGTTCACAGTCAGCATTTTGCCTGCGACAAGTGCGGCCGCAGCTTCGAGCCGCTCACGCCGCACAGCTTTTCGTTCAACAGTCCGCTCGGCTGGTGTAAAGAGTGCGAAGGCTTGGGGACGCAGTTGGGGGCCAATCCGGCGGCTTTGATCCGCGATCCAAAAATTTCACTGGCCGACGGCGCGATTGCCCTGTGGACGGAAGTGAGCCGGCCGCTATTTAAGCAGATGCTAGCCGCGCTGGCCGCTCAGACGGGGCTGCGCACCGACGTGCCATTCGATCAACTCACCAGCCGCGAGCGGCGAATCGTCATGCACGGCGCGGGGGAAGATTGGATTGAGGTGAGAGGAGAGCAGAAGGCAGAAAGCAGAAGGCAGAAGGCAGAAGACGGCGGGCCGCAGGCAGAGAAAAGTTTAGCCGCGAGCCGACAGGCGAGCGCGGGCGCTCCAGAACAGCCGCTGTTTCGTTTTCAATACAAAGGCCTCTACCCGGCGCTGGAGGAAGCCGCGCGGTTATCGCCGACCATGCGTGGGCAGTTGGATCATTTGGTCGACGAAGTGGAATGCTCGGTGTGCGGCGGCAGTCGCTTGAACCAACTGGCCGGGGCCGTGCGGCTGCGCGATCAAACCATCGGCGAGCTGTGCCGCCAACCGCTCGATCAATTGCTGGCCGATTTCTCCGCCTGGAAGCCGACGGGCAGCGAGAAAAAAATCGCCGGCGATTTGCTCCGCGAAATTTGCAACCGCTTGCAATTTTTAATCGACGTGGGACTGGAATATCTCACGCTCGGTCGCCAGGCGCCCACGCTTTCCGGCGGCGAAGCGCAGCGGATTCGCTTGGCCAGCCAGGTCGGCAGCGGGCTGTGCGGCGTGCTGTACGTGCTTGATGAACCGACCATCGGCCTGCATCCGCGCGACAATCGCCGCCTGCTCAGCGCGCTGCAAAAACTTCGCGATCTGGGAAACACGCTGCTGGTGGTGGAGCACGATAAAGAAGTCGTGGCCAGCGCCGATCGGCTGCTCGATTTCGGTCCCGCGGCCGGCGAATTCGGTGGGCAAATCGTGGCCCACGGCACGCCGGCCGAGGTGAGCAAAAGCCGCAGCTCAGTGACCGGGCCCTATTTGAGCGGCAAAAAATCAATTCCCGTCCCGACAAACCGCCGTTTAGCCGCAAGGAGCAACCGAGCACGGTCGACGGGTGTCGACCGGGCGCAGGGCGGTAGTGAAGTCAACACGAGCGCGGAACCGATCAATTATCTCAGCATCGTCGGCGCGCGGCACAACAACCTGCGCAACCTGACGGTCCGCATTCCGCTGGGCACACTCACGGCCATCACCGGCGTCAGCGGCTCGGGCAAAAGTTCGCTCATCGAAGATGTGCTCTGCAAGTCGCTGGCGCGCACGCTCCATCGGGCGGGCGAAATTCCCGGCCTGCACGACGAAATCCGCGGCATCGAGTACATCAACAAAATCATCCAGGTCGATCAACAGCCGCTCGGGAACACGCCGACCAGCAATCCGGCCACATACACTGGCATGTTCGATTTAATTCGCCAATTGTTTTCGCAATTGCCCGAGGCCAAAGTGCGGGGTTACACGCCGCGGCGGTTCAGCTTCAATGCGCCCGGCGGCCGGTGCGAAGCGTGCGAAGGCAACGGCGAGTTGTGCATCGAAATGCACTTTTTGCCCGACGTGTGGGTGCAATGCGATACCTGCCGCGGCCGGCGCTACAATCCGGAAACGCTGGCGGTGACGTATCATGGGCAATCGATTGCCGACGTGCTGGAAATGTCCTGCGGCCGGGCTCTCAAATTGTTCGAGAACATTCCGAAAATCCGCCGCATTTTACAAACGCTGTGCGACGTGGGGCTGGATTACGTGCGGCTGGGGCAACCGGCCCATACGCTTTCCGGCGGCGAGGCCCAGCGCGTAAAGTTGGCTGCCGAGTTGGCCCGGCCTGACACGGGCCGCACGCTGTACGTGCTCGACGAGCCGACCACGGGGCTGCATTTTGACGACATTCGCAAGTTGCTCGATGTGCTGCAGCGGCTGGTCGATTTGGGCAACACGGTCATCGTGATCGAGCATAATTTGGATGTCGTCAAAACCGCCGATTGGGTCATCGATTTGGGTCCCGAAGCCGGCGCCGGCGGCGGACAGGTCGTGGCCGAGGGGACGCCGGAGGAAATCATACAAACGCAGAAGGCAGAAAGCAGAAAGCAGAAGGGGAAGATTCAAGCGGCCAAGCGAGCAAACGACAACGCAAATTCTGCCTTCAGCCTTCAGCCTTCTGCTTTTGCCTCTCACACCGCCGCCGCGCTCGCCCCGGTGTTGGCCGCCGGGCCGCATGAAGAACGCAAGCCGCACGATTTCGCCGCCGCCCAAGCCCAGCGAAAAGGCGATTTGGAAATTGCCGCCGTCGGCGAGCAAACCAAAATGCCGTGGGAAGCCGATGGCCCGCGCTGGCACACGGTCGACCGCGTGGGCCGCAACGGCGAACCCTGCCGCTGGGATGGCAAAATTTTGGAGCAAGTGGTCGATCGCATTCAAGAACTCGGCGAGTTTAGCCCCACAAACTGGAACGACCGCAGCGTGGTCGAAATCGCCGCCCCCAAAAAAACAGACGGCTGGTTTCTCCACGCCATCACCGGCGAGCAATGGCTGTTGAAGTTGAAATTTCGAATGGCTAAGGCGACGTTCAACCGCGACCAGTTGATTTCGCGGCTCGGCATGAAGCCGCTGAACGAACTTCACGAACTGCCCGTGTACGGTACCGACCGGCGTGTGAAAATTCGCACGCTGCGCGGGCCGTGGCAGGAAGTGGAATTGAAGGTTCACGCCCTGGACGAAATCGATCACCAGCATTTCTGGGAATTTATCGAGCAGGCGGTGGCGGGCTTCAAAAAAATTACGCAGCGGGCCCAGCAAGACCCGGAATCGGTCATGCCCTGGACGGTGCTGGGCCGCAAGTGGCATCTGCTGCGAAAGGGTTTCCCGCCAGGCAAAAAAATTGCCTGGGAAGCCGAAGTGCTGGAAGAACTGTTGGAAATGCTCCTGGCCGCAGCCCCGCAAGCACAAGCCTTGTGGAACCACAGCCAGGTGATCAATTTGCTGTTGCCAGGGCAGCGCGAGCCGTGGGCCCGGGTGTGGACCAAAAAATTGGCGGCCGTGGAATTGTCGCTGGCGGGTCCTAAGGGGCGCTTTGCGCTGGGGCGGATTGCGGATTTGGGAACCGAGCCGGAATTTGAAGCTGCCCGTACGGACGTGGACGTCATGAAGTTGCGGTTTACAAGCTCGGACCATTTACACCGGGGCGATTTAGCGGCCTTTTTGCGGGAACATGCGGCCACGATTGAAGCCGCCGAGGAAAATGGCCGGCCACTGTTTCGGAAGAAGCAGTTGGCGGCGAGTGAGTAGTGGTTGCAAATAGCCGCCGGCTAGTAACGTTTGTCATTTACGATTCATGAATTCACCCCTCACCTCTCACATGCCTCACCAACTTCTGCCCCCGAGTTTTTTGTTTCGCTTGGCCGTGCCGTGCCGGCAGGCGGCGAAGCTGTGGACGCCCAAGGGAGTGACTTTGGAGGATGAGTATCTGCTGCCCAATTTCGCGGAGCTGGACGATGCACCGCAGCGCGTGCAAGTGCGGGCCGCTTGGAGCGAGCAGGGGCTGGCATTTTCGGTTGCCGTGCAGGGAAAGAAGCAGCCGCCCTGGTGCCGCGAAAGCCGCATCGACGACAGCGACGGCGTGTATCTCTGGATCGACACCCGCGATACGCACAACATTCACCGCGCCAGCCGCTTCTGCCATCAGTTCGTGTTTTTGCCCACCGGCGGCGGATATCAACAGGCCCAGCCCATCGCGGAACTCATCGCCATCAACCGGTCCCGCGAAAATCCCAAGCCGCTGGTGCGCGATTCACTGGGCGCAGTGTGCCACAAGCTGAACGACGGATATCGCCTGGATATTGCCATTCCGGCGGCGGCCCTGACCGGATTCGATCCGGCCGAACATCCGAAGCTCGGTTTTCACTGGGCCGTGATCGACCGAGAAATCGGCGAACACACTTTCTGCTGCCCGCCGACGCTGCCCTACAAGGAAGACCCCAGCACCTGGGGCACGCTGGAACTGGTCACGAACCAATGTGACTAATGTCTAATGTCGAATAAATGACCAATGACCATCCCGGCGCGCCGGGATGGTCATTGGTCATTCTTTAGACATTCGACATTCATTTCTCCGGCGTGGTAGCTGGAGCGGACAAACGGTCCGCTGGCCACGCGGCGGAATCCCATGGCTTTGGCGGCGCGGCCCAGTTCGTCGAACTCCGCAGGCGGCACATAACGCACCACGGGCAAGTGCAGCGGCGTGGGCTGCAGATATTGGCCCAGCGTGAGCATGTCGCAGCCGGCGTCCAGCAAATCGGCCAGCACGTCGTGCAACTCTTCCTGGGTTTCGCCCAAACCCAGCATCAGGCCGCTTTTCGTTTTGACCTGCGAATCGATTCGCTTGGCATCGCGCAAAAGTTGCAGCGTCCAGCGGTATTCGCTTTTACGGCCGCGCACCGTGCGGTACAGCCGGGGCACGGTTTCTGTGTTGTGATTGAACACTTCGGGCCGCGCTTGCATCACGCGCTGCAAAGCGCCAGGCTTGCCCAGAAAATCGGGGGTCAGAACTTCCACCGCCGCGCCCGTTCGCTCCCGGACCGCCAACACGCAATGGTAAAAATGGTCGGCGCCGCCGTCGGGCAAATCGTCGCGGGTCACCGAGGTGATGACCACATGCTTCAAACCCAACCGAGCCGCGGCTTCGGCCACGCGCTCGGGTTCGTCTAGTTCCAAGGCTTCCGTCTTGCCCTTGGGCACGGAGCAAAACCCGCAGGGGCGTGTGCAGACATTCCCCAAAATCATGAACGTGGCTGTCTTTTGCGACCAGCATTCCAGGCGGTTGGGACACTTGGCGCTTTCGCAAACCGTTTCCAGGCGCAGATCGTCGATCAGCCGTGAGGTAAACTGCAATCCGCCCCCCGTGGGCAAATTTCTTTTCAGCCACGGCGGCAGTCGCGGGCCCGTGGTCGAATGGACAGCGCCGGAATCGGCAGCGGCTGGACTGGCTGAGGGATTGAGTATGACCAGTTGCATGGTAAGAATCGGGTGGGGACAGTTAACTGTAGCAGTCGTCCGGCGGCAGGGAAAGCGGATTCGGCCGCCGCACACAGTTCATCGCGAAGCATAGGAGCACGGTCACGGCAAAAAAACCTTCCAAAAAAGGCGGCAAAAAACCCGCCGCCGATAAAGAGCACGACAACGAGCGGCTCATCGCGCAAAATCGCAAAGCACGGCACGAGTACGACGTGCTGGAAACGCTGGAGTGCGGCATCATGCTCGTCGGCAGCGAGGTGAAAAGTCTGCGCGCCGGCCGGATGTCGCTGGAAGAAGCCTATGCCCGGCTGCAAAAAAACGAGCTCTGGCTCATGGGCTGCGATATTCCCGAGTACGTGCAAGCCAATCGGCAAAATCACCTCCCAAAACGCCCGCGAAAGTTGCTGCTCCACCGCCGCGAAATCAAAAACTTTGCCGCCCGGGCAACCCAAAAAGGCCTGACCCTGATTCCCCTCAAAATGTATTTCACCGAAGGCCGGGCAAAAGTGCTGCTGGGGCTCTGCAAGGGACGCAAGCTGCATGACAAACGCGAAGTGCTGAAAAACAAATCGGCCCAGCGCGATATTCAACGGGCCATGCGGCGCGGATGAAGCGAGAATGACCAATGTCCATCCCGGCGCGCCGGGACCAATGACCAATGAAAGCAGGCAAGCAGAATTTGTCCGCTTTGGTCATTCCCTCATTGGTCATTGGTGCTTGGTCATTGGTCATTTCCGCCTTAGGCGGTCGTACCAAAGCAGGCCGGCCAGGGTTTTGGCGTCTTGCACTTGGCCGCTGTCACACTTGGCCAATGCTTGGTCCAAGCCCATGACGTGGGTTTGGATCTCCTCGCCCGCTTCCGGCGCGGCCGAGCCGGGCCGCAAATCGGTCGCCAGAAACAAGTGCATCCGCTCACACAAAATGCCCGGCGACATGAAGAACTCAGTCAGCTTTTCTATTTTACCAGCCCGGTAACCGGTTTCTTCGATGAGTTCGCGTGCTGCGGTTTCGGCAGGGTCTTCGTCGGGTTCCAACGTTCCGGCCGGCAACTCCCACAACGTTTGTCCCACCGCTACCCGGTAATTTTCTATCAGGCAAACCCGATCCGGGCCGACCAAGGGCAGAATTACCACGGCGCCGGGGTGTAACACCACCTCGTGATTGTGGAGCGTGCCGTCCGGCACTTGATGGGCGATCCGCACGACCTGAAATCGTCGGGCTTGCAACAATAATTCTCGCGGTTCGTTCACAATTTGAACTCCTTAGATCGCCCGGGATGGTGGTTTGCGTTGCTTTATCGACCGCTAGCAATAGCGAATTTATTGCCAGTAGCGGTGGCGGATGTTAAGATAACGATTCGGGCGGTTGAGCACCAAGGGTTGCGGCCGGAACTGCTACGATGCGCGACAATTCCCAATGGAGTTTGAACTGCGGCCTGTGGGGAGGCGTGCGGGTTTACGTACACGCTTCGCTGCTGCTGGTGTTCGTCGGAATGATGTACTTCGCCACGCAGCTGATTCATCTGCGTGAGGTGGAACACGTGCTGCACTCGGGCACGTTGGAAGACGGCTCGGTGTATGGATTGCTGGCTTCGGCCGTGCTTCTGTTTTCGCTGGTATTACACGAACTGGCGCATGCCTTGGTGGCTCGGCAGTTGGGGGGGAGTGTCGACTTGGTAGTGCTTGGCCCACTGGGTGGACTGCATTTACCCAACATGCCGCGTGAGCCGAACCGCGAAATCGCCGTGGCGGCGGCGGGCCCCTTAGTCCATTTTTTGGCGCTATTGGCCTTGGGCCCCGCACTGATGCTTCAGGAGGTCAATCTGGGAGAGATATTGCTGCATCCGCTCTATCCGGATGAAATGCTTAACGGTCCCCTGGGCATCGTCGCCCTCAAAATGGCGTTTTGGTTCAACTGGCTATTGTTGTTGGTGAATTTAATTCCCGCCCCCATGCTGGATGGCGGCCGTGCGCTACGCAGTTTGCTCTGGCCCGTGATGGGTTATCGGGGCGCTATCCGCACGGTAAGCCGCAGTGGCATGTTAACCGCGCTGGTCTTGTGTTTGCTGGCTTTGATTTTACGCGACCCGCCGAACGAGTTTCGCGCCATTCCCATGTGGTTGCCCCTGGTGCTGATGGCCCTGTTTTTGTTCTTCAGTTCGCAGCAGGAAGTGCAGCGGGTCGACGATGAGGACGCCGACGATGATCTGTTCGGCTACGATTTTTCGCAAGGCTTCACCAGTTTGGAGCAGCCGTCTGGAACGCGGCGCCGCCAGCACGGTCCCGGGCCCATGCGCCGTTGGCTGCAACAGCGACAAGAAATGAAGGAGCGGCGGATGCGCGAAATTGAAGCCGATGAAGAACGACGCGTCGACGAGGTGTTAATTCGCGTCAAGGAAGTGGGGATCCACGGCCTCTCGCCCGAAGATCGTTCTTTGCTGCAGCGGGTCAGCGCACGCTACCGCAATCGGTTGCAATCGTAGCTGTTTTCTCTGGCTTCTCAGGTGTTTTTTCGCCATCCATTCATCGTTGGAATTCTTCTTTTTTGCGCCCAGTGTTCTCGCCAGGGGTGCCTGGAGTCGCCAGACCTGCGGTCTCCCCTAGCGGATGGGTTGGAGAATCGACCCGAAACCGTCCGCACGACTGTTACATTTGGAACGGTTCCTCTTGTTGTTCCAATGCGTTTGGCTCAAACGGTTCGGCGGCTGGAATTTCGCTGATTTCAGAAGCAAATTGCTCAGAATGCTCCGAATTGACCCATCGCTTTTGCCAGTTTCCCCCTTTGACGTAGAGTGTTGAAGGGTCATCCCCAATGCTTTCGCCACCATAGATGGACAGCCATTTAAGGTCCGAAGGACGTTCGGGTTCCAAAAACCTAAGGCGGGTCTAACTTGGGGTGATGTTACGTCTCGACGTGGCAACTCCCACATTCTCATGGGATTGCACAGGGAACGGTGATGAGCAAAATCGGATCGAAAATACAATCAATATCCACGCACAATAGCGATGGGCCTGCGGAGCGCGGTGCCGGACCAACTAAGTCCGGAGATCGGCTCCGCCTCTTGCAGGACTTGTGTCAATCGCTGGAGTTGTGTTTCGACGCCAAGTTTTCTGTCCTCGATGTTGTTACCGGCGATTGTTTATGCCGGGGAGATTTCTTGCCCGGCAGTAATCTACAAAACCAACTGGAACTATGCCGCGCCGTATTGCGAAACGGCCGAGCGGAATATATTGCCGAGTCAGACCCCGTCGTGGTGCTCGCCATTCCCTTGGTGGAAGACGAGCCGCCGCGCTATGTGGCGCTGGCCACATTTCTGATTCATTCCGCCGATGAAGCCACCATCATGCGCGCGATCACTTCGCTGGGGGGCGATGCCCAGGAGGCACGCCTCTGGGCCGCTGGGCAAAGCGCTAGGGATTCCAATCGACTGCTGCACTTGGCGGAACTGGCGGCTACGCGTTTCGCCTCGGAATTTCGCGCTTCTCAAATGCAGCGCGAAATTCACGATCTTTCGTCCCGCCTGTCCGCCTCCTACGAAGAGCTCAACCTGCTCTATGGACTGACCCAAAAATTAAAAATATCGGATTCGATCGAAGATCTTGGCCAGAAAGCGCTTTCGTGGCTGGCCGAGGCCATTGCCGCCGACGGGTTTGTGTTGGAGCTCTTGCCGTGCACGGAAGGAGAGGGCGAAGCCGCGGCAAACAATTCTCGGCAATCTACGTATTTGCAATTCGGGCACAGTGCGATCGACCGGTACCAGTTTTGCCGCATGATCGAGCATTTGGATTTGGTCGATCAAAAATGTCCGCAGGTGATTAATGCCGATTCGCGCGGCGCGAATTGGCCGCTGACAGCGATCCAGCAAGCGGTCATTGTGCCGCTTACGGAAGGCGAAAATCTATTCGGATGGCTGGCCGCCTTCAACGAAGTTCAAAAAAGCGAATTTGGATCGTCCGAGATTAGCTTGCTTTCCTCCGTTGCCACCATTTTGGGAATTCATGCCGGCAACTTGGATCTGTACCGAAAACAGGCGGATTTTCTCGCCGGGGTTGTCCAAGCTTTGACTTCCGCCATCGATGCCAAAGATCCCTACACCTGTGGGCACAGTACCCGGGTGGCTCAAATCGCCGTCCAGCTCGCCGACCAACTCGGTTGCAAACGACACGAAATGGAAACCGTGTATCTGGGCGGACTTTTGCACGACATCGGCAAGATCGGCATCGACGACCAAGTGCTCCGCAAACCCGGCAAGCTTACCATCGCCGAATACGAGCACATCAAGCTGCACGCGGAAATTGGATACCGAATTCTCAAAGACCTGAAGCAGCTCGATCAGGTCTTGCCCGTCGTCCGCCATCATCACGAGTCGTGGGACGGGTCGGGTTACCCCATGGGATTGGCCGGCCAGGAAATTCCGCTGTACGCCCGCATCGTGGCGGTGGCCGATGCATTTGACGCCATGACCCGTGACAGGCCGTACCGCAAAGGCATGTCGGACGAAAAATTGGAAGCCATTTTGCAAAACGGTGCGGCCTGCCAATGGGATCCGCAGGTAATCCAAGCGTTCTTCGCGATTCGCGACAAAGTTGCACGGGTTGAGCATACCGAAAAAACTGAGGAATCTGAATTGGAAGATTCCGAGCTGGCCCTGATCACGTAAATTCTGCTTCGCGCCTCTTTTTCTGCGCGTGATAATGGCAGCATTGCGAAATGTGCCATGCTTTACCTTGCCGAGCTCCGCCGATGGCGCGCGAAGAAGTAAACCGCGAAGATTTGCTCCGCCAGGCCACCGCTTTGGCGGCACGCGTCGAATTGGCGGCCGCGGGCTGCGAGGAGCCGATTGTGGCCGGCTTTCGCCGCGATGGGGCCGCCAGCTTCTTCTTCGGCCAGCAAGTCGTGTATCAGTTCAACGCGGCCAATCAACTGCGCCGCGCCTTTCTGAACGGCCGCCTCTACAAGGCCCATTGCGGCCGGCTCGTGCAATTAACCCGACATCGCACGGCCGAATCCGTTGATTTGTTGCACCACAATTTGAACGATGCCGAAACCGCACAATTTCTTGCCGACGCGCTCAGCCGCTTGCAATCGCTGCACCGCATGCTTTCGACTCTGCAATTGCGCATCGTCGGCCAAGTGCCGACCGAGGTTGATGTGCCCGGCCGTGTTCGCGCTTGGCTGGCAATGCTGCCTGACATGATTCCTGTGGCCAGTTCTCCGCGGGTGGGCTGAAGTCGCTAATCTCAACGCCCTCTGGCGGCAAATCCACAGGTTGTGGTAGGCTCGAAATCTGCTCATCGGCAGCGCGAGGCCTCACATGACGTTAAATGAATTCTTGAGTGAATTAAATGGAGTTGCAGCAGGCATAGCCGCCTTTCGAGATGCGCAAGATGCTGCCACACTCGAAGACCAGCGAATCGAATTCTTAGGCGCAAAAAACGGATTGCTTAAATCTGTTCAGCAGCGTCTCGCCGAAGTCGAACGGTCTGACAAGCCGGCGGCGGGCAAGCGCTTCAACGAAGTCAAAACTCAATTGGAAGCGGCGCTGGCGGCGGCACAGGAGCGGTTGGCAGCCGGCGGGGCGGCGACGCATAGCAGTCCCGGCGCGCCCCTATTCGATCCCACGCTGCCTGGCGGACGGGAATTGGAAAAAGGCCGCTATCCACTCCTCATGGGGCACTTGCATCCGCTGACCCAGACCATTGAAGAGCTGAAAGACATCATGGGCCGGCTGGGCTTCACCGTGGCCGATGGCCCGGAAGTCGAGGACGAATGGCACAACTTCGAGGCCCTGAACATTCCCGCTTCGCATCCGGCTCGCGATCCGCTCGAGAATTTTTATTTGGCGGCGGCCAATGTCGGGAATACGGGGCCAATGCTGCTGCGCAGTCAAACGAGCACGGTGCAAATTCGGGTGATGGAAAAGCAACCGCCGCCGGTGCGAATCATTTCCCTGGGGCGGGTGTACCGCCCCGACGATGCCGACGCCACCCATTACCCCATGTTTCATCAAATCGAAGGCTTGCTGATCGACAAGCATGTCACGATGGCCGATTTGAAAAGCGTCCTCCGGCTGTTCGCGGCCAGTTTTTTGGGGCACGACGTGCACATTCGCTTTCGCCCCTCTTTTTTTCCGTTCACCGAGCCCAGCGTAGAAGTCGACATGGCCTGGGAAACCGTCGGCGGCAAAACGCGCTATGTCGAAATGGGCGGGGCCGGCATGGTCGATCCGCACGTGCTGCGGGCCGTCGGATACAATCCGGAAGAAGTCACCGGCTTTGCATTCGGCCTGGGCGTGGAGCGCGTCTGCGCTCGTCGACACGGCGTCGCCGATATTCGCGAATTCTATCGCAACGACGTCCGCTTTTTGCGCCAATTCTAAACGCAAGCGCTGTTTGTTCTTGCGAGCCGCATCCGTTGTCAAACAAAAAAGTTGGCGTTTGATGCCGTGATATGCAATGTTGTATTCGCGAACTTCGGTTTCCCGCATCCTTACAAAATGCACTCCAGAGGCTGTTCAATATGCCTTTACCTGCTTATGATGGAGGAAGAGGGGTTGGGCCTACCCCTTTCCAAAACGGTTAATACAGGAACTATCAACGCAGATTCTTTCAGAGGCCAAAAGTATTGAAAGGGGCATCAGGCGTCCCGTTTCATGATTGAACAGCCCGCGAAAAGCGGCGGATGCCTGCGGTTTTTTTGCCGGTTGAATGCAGCTTGTGGCGAGTTGCGTTTGGCTCGGTTTCACACGGGAGGATTTCATGAGTGTTAAAGTGTTGGTGGCAGACGATCACGAAGTCGTGCGGCGCGGTTTGGCCAGTTTGTTGAGCGGCACCGATATTAAAATCGTCGCCGAAGCCAAAAGCGGCGATGAAGCGGTCAAGCTGACCAAAAAGCACAAGCCTGACGTGGTTTTGTTGGACATTCGCATGCCCGATTCCGACGGATTGGAAGCCCTGGAGCGAATTCGGCGCGACCGTCCGGATCAACGAGTCGTCATGCTTTCGACTTACGATAACCCCACGTACGTGGCCCGAGCCGTCGCCCAAGGCGCCTGCGATTATGTTCTCAAGGGCTCCACGAAGAGCGAGTTGGTTTCGGCCATTAACTCGGCCGCCGCCGGCCAACCCGCCACACGCACCGGCGAGTTGCGACGCGTGCAAGCCACCATGGCCACCCGCGAGAGCAGTAACGACGAAGATATTCCTTTGACCCAGCGCGAATTGCAAGTGCTGCGGCACATTGCACTCGGGCTAAGCAATAAGGAAATCGGCCGTTCGTTGGGCATCAGCGTGGAAACCGTCAAGGAACACGTGCAAAACATCCTACGTAAAATCGCCGTGACCGATCGCACCCAGGCCGCGGTGTGGGCCGTGCGCAAAAGCTTGGTGTAATAGAAGCAATTAGCGATTAGCGGCTAGCTCGGACAACCATTCTGCGCCGGGTTAGTTGCTAATCGCTATTTTGCCCGCGGATGCGCTTTTTCATACGCCTTGCGGATGCCGGCGGTGCTCAGGTGCGTGTAAATTTGCGTCGTCGCCAGGCTTTTGTGGCCCAGCAGTTCCTGCACGCTGCGGATATCGGCCCCCCGATCAAGCAAATGCGTGGCGAAGCTGTGCCGCAAAGTGTGCGGGGTGGTGCGGCGATCGAGCCCCGCCATTTTCAGATACTTCTCCAACAGCCGCCCTACGCTCCGTGTCGTCAAGCGGCGGCCGAATTTATTGGTGAATACGGGCCGCCGCGGCTGGCGAGCCAATGCCCCTTCCAGCTTCCGCACCTTCATCCAACGGCTAATCGCTTTTTCGGCGAATGATCCCAGTGGTGATAACCGCTCTTTGCGCCCTTTGCCCCGAACCCGAATCACGCCGGCCGCTGCGTCCAGATCGTCGTCGTTCAGGCCCACGAGTTCGCTCACGCGCAGCCCGGCGGAATACAGTGTTTCCAGCAGCGCCCGATCGCGCAATCCAAATGGTTGATTCGCGGGCGGCGTTTCCAGCAGTCGGTTCAATTCGTCGCTGGACAAAAAGTGCGGCAGGTCGCGCGGCTTGCGCGGATTTCGCAGCGGCTTGGCGGGATTTGACGTCGACCAGCCTTCGCGCTGCCCAAACCGAAAAAAGCTCCGTGTCGAAGCCAATCGGCGCGCGATCGTGGTCTTGGCGAAATTCGCCTCGTGCAGGCTGGCCACGTAACCACGCAGGTCGAGCGTGCTAATGGCCGTGGGCGCTGGGCAGGGGCCCCCGGTTTCAGTGAGGTACGCCACCAGGCACTGCAAATCTTCGCGGTAGCTTTTGATCGTTAGTTCGGAGGCGTTTCGCTCGACGCGCAGATACTGCAAAAAGCGTTCGATGGCGTTTTGCATGGACGCAGCAGGCTGTTGGCGGCAAGCAGCGGCAGGTCAAAGCGCAGAGGCCTTACCCCCAGCTTACTCTTCACGGTCGACGTCGGTAGGCAGCGGCAGTTCGAAGCGGCGCACGGGTTTGTGGGGCGCTGCGGCGGTGCTTTGACGAATTTTCTGGCTCAGCACCGCGGCATCGTACCAGGAGAAGCTCAATTCCGGGTTCGAAGCATAGCGTCCCAACGTGCGGAGCGCTTCAGCTCGACTGGCGTCGTCGTACAGAAAAATGTACCGTTCGTTTCCCTTGACCAGCGCCAGTACGTTGATGTCGTGCGACACAGTTCGTGGCTCCCGATTTGGCTTCCCGGCGTGCTTGCTCTCAGTGCGGTCGATCCGTCGGCCGCTGCTATCGAGACACCGCCGCCACTGCTTCTTATCGGTTTGTTGCCCACCCAGACACCACTCCGCTTTCGCCGGCGCGGACAACGGCCATCCGAATTCCGCCGATGCTGTTGTAGCAATGGAAGCGAATCAATCCGGTGCTGCATTGCATGCTGCCCGGCCAGCCGTCTTTTCGGGCATCATCGCGAGAATAGGATCATTTTTCCAAAGTGCTGTTCAAGCCGGTATCGGGGCCGATATGATGGGCCCTGAAGAAGGACATGCCAGTGACCGGACTTCGCCCGCCGCCTCGTCGCTACGTTCCAAGAGCGATAGCGCCGCCATCTTAGTCAGCTGCGGACACGGAGCGCGGTCTGACAATTCCTTAACCGTTTTGCGGCAAAATGCCTCAACCGCAAATTAAGATGAGTACGCCGATGGCTATCGCCAAACGCATCATGAGATAACCGCAGGCTGAAAGAGGTTGCCCCCGCCGTCCCGAAACCCGGCTGTAAACCGGCCATCGGGGTGCGTCCGCGTTATCGGCAAAATCGGTTTGTCTTCTCTAACTAATTTTCTTATCCTGCACGGTTTCTCTGCAGCCTTGCTATCAACGCGGGGCTGCCGAGTCCGAAAAATAATTAGGCAAAGTAACTGCCGCGGCAGCGGCCGGGTTGCCCGTATCGAAGTCACAGGTCAACACGCAGAGGTAGGTCAGCGACAGTTCTTGCGGCTGTCGCGGTTTGGCTTTCGAACGTTCGCCCCCTCCCGTTGCAAGTTTTGGAATGCTAGCACACAATGACGGTTACGAAAGTTGCTTTCGCGGAGGATTTGAAAACTGCTTTCCGCGACGATTCGAAAGATATATTCCGCCGCCCGCCCAATTCATGAACCCGTAAGGAAATAAAATGTGGGTTCGTAAGCGGTTAGATATTCGTTGGTCCGATTTGGGCAGCGCACTGCGCGATTGCCTCACGCAGTGGAATCGGGCCGCATTGGCCGACGATCTGGAAGACCTGTGGTCCGCCGCCTGTGATGCTTTCGCTTGCCTCTCGGTGCGCACCGGCTTCGATCTGTGGTTGAAAGCCCTGGCACTGCCGCCGGGGAGCGAGGTGCTGGTATCGGCCATTACCATTCCCGACATGGTCCGGATTATCGAAGCGCACGGCCTCGTACCGGTGCCCGTCGACGTGGATCCGGACGATTTATCGGTCGATCGGGAAAGTTTGGAGCGCGCCGTTTCTCCCCGTACCAGGGCAATTTTGGTCGCCCACTTATTCGGCACACGGCAACCGCTGGAACCCATTTTGGAAGTTGCCCGGCAACATGGTTTGTTCGTTGCTGAAGATTGTGCCCAAGCGTTTGCCGGTCGGCATTATACGGGGCACCCGCAGGCCGATGTCACGATGTTCAGCTTCGGAACGATTAAAACGGCCACGGCCTTGGGGGGCGCACTGCTGTGCGTGCGCGATGCGGAGGTGCTGTCGCGCATGCGGCAATTGGAAGCGGAATATCCCCTGCAATTGCGCGAAGCGTTTGCCAAGCGTGTTTTCAAATACGGCCTGATGAAATTGATGTCGTACGGATTGCCGTTCGCCGCTTTGGTGTGGACCATGCGATTGCTAGGTCAGGACCCGGAACGGTTTGTCACCGGTTTGACGCGCGGTTTTCCTGGTCCGGAATTGCTGCCCCTCATCCGCCGGCAACCTTCGGCGCCGCTGTTGGCGCTCATGCATCGCCGCATCGCTTTTTTCAACCGCCGCACGTTGGCGCGCCGCACACAGCGCGGCGAGCGATTGTTGTCGCTCTTGCCCCCCACCGTGCCCAGCACCGGCTCGCGATCGAAAGAGCACAGTTTTTGGGTCTTTCCGGTGCTGCATGACGAGCCGGATCGATTGATTCTGCGGCTCTTCAACGCTGGTTTTGACGCTTCGCGGGCCCACAGCTTGTACGTGGTTCCGCCGCCGGCTGATCGCCCCGAATTGCGCGCGACCATGGCCGAGGCCATGTTGCCCCTGATTGTGAACTTGCCCTGTTACGGCGAAATGCCGGATTTCGAGCTGCGTCATTTAGCCGACGAAGTGTCTGCTTCCGTTTGGCCGAAAACGTGGCCTGGGCCGCGGGTTCACACAAAATCGCGCAGCGATGTCACGCCAATCGGCTCGCGGCTCCAGAAAGGCTCGCCGTAGTTTGTACCGATCGACCAGCCCCAGTAAGCCGCTTGATCGCGCACCCGATCGATAAACGTGGGTGATTCCTGTGGACGCCCCGTGATGAACTGACTGGCGTAGCATTCCAGGGCGGCACGCTTCCGCTCCCAGTATGGGCTGATGTCGACCACAAACGTGGGCGGCTCGATCATGCGCAAATGCACGCACCAGTAATAAAAAATGCGAGCCGGATGAAACGGCTCGCCCGATATGTCGGTTTTGGTGAGCTTCGACCAGAACCGCGCCGCCTCCACCAATTGCGTGGCCGCTACGTGGTCGGGATGGGCGTCGACCCAATACGGCGCAAACAGCCATTTCGGTTTGGTGCGGCGAAACACTTCGGCCAATTTTCGCCGGGCCTCCAGCGTGGCTTCCAAACTGCGGTTGGGCAGCCCCAAATTTTCACGCCAATCGAGCTGCAAAATGGCCGTGGCGGCGGCGGTTTCGCGCGCGCGCAGTTCCGGCGTGCCGTATGGCGTCGGCTCCCCATCGGTTAAATCGAGCACGCCCACGCGCAAACCCTGATCCTTGAAACGCAGCAGGGAGCCACCCATGCCCAGTTCGGCGTCGTCAGGGTGCGGGGCGATAACAAGCAGATCAAGCATGGCGGATAGAGTGGTCTGTGGTCGGTGTTCACTTGAATTATGTCTCGCGGCCACGCAAATTTCGCTCAGCCAGCGTCAATTTGCGGCAATTTCAAAGGTCGTAAATGATCTGGACGCAATTATAGGATTTTGAGAGAGTTTTGTCCCTTTCTTCACTTCTTTTCGCTGTCAAAATTCGTGGGAACAGTCCATGTTCATAGGCGCTGCTCGACGGTTCATCGCCGATGGGTTATGGCTTGCGTGGCTAAGCGCGGCCTTGGGGATTGCCGTCGTGTTCAACTCGGGCTGCGGCAGCGTCAATTGGATGGGAGATGGCTTTCACGATGAGTTTGCCCACTGGGGCGAAAACCTGCGTCCGGCGGGCCAGCCGGGCAATTTAGCCGGCGTGAGCGAGCAATCGCAGGAAGTGGAGCGAGATTTAGGCGTGCGCTAGATCATATTAACAGCGCTACGAACGTCGCTACAAAAGCAAGTAACCAGAACCAAATGGGCAGACGACGGAGAGGAGCCAAAATCGTACTCATTCTCGCATTCTAACGTATGGGGCGATAGTGTCCTAAGAGTGCGTAGCTGGGCTACAACGCAGGAAAATGACGCCGTGCTGTTCGATTCACTTGTCTCCTCTCCCAGGGAAAAGC
The DNA here is from genome assembly GCA_035499655.1 of Pirellulales bacterium. NCBI lineage: Bacteria > Pseudomonadati > Planctomycetota > Planctomycetia > Pirellulales > Pirellulales bacterium. The sequence goes on along the minus strand of DATJYL010000026.1, from coordinate 6,062 downwards.
AGGCCCAAGCTAATCACCATCGCCAGGAAAGAAATAAGCATTACGGCAACGTGGTTGATTTTCTCTACTCCAAAAGCATGGAGACTGGGCGCAATGCTTGCCAGCAGCCCGATCAATCCTGCGATAAACAGAATGCCGCCCAAGGCTTTCATTCCCGCATTGTAGCATAGGGGTGGACTGCTTGTCGGTTCGCGGGTCTTTGATTACATTAAAAAATCATTCCCCGATAGCTCAGGTGGTAGAGCAAGTCCCGGCGCGCCGGGATTAACCGCTGGGACGGGGGAGCGGATTAGTAGATAGCGTCAGTTTTTCCCCGATAGCTCAGTTGGTAGAGCAAGCGGCTGTTAACCGCTGGGTCGTAGGTTCAAGTCCTACTCGGGGAGCTAGTTGTAAGTTGTGCTGAATCCTGGAATTAGGATACCTAACGGCGTTCGTTAGTGCGGCCTGTTGGTTCCGAACAATCCGGTAGTCTACCGGAATCGGCCCACATAGGAGGTCCGCACGATGTCCACCGTTACTTTTCCCCGCGTTCCGTCGTATCGCCTTCACAAGCCCACCGGGCAGGCCGTTGCCACAATCAATGGCCGAGACCGCTATCTTGGCCGGCACAATTCAGCAGCCAGCCGGCAGGAGTACAAACGGCTTATCGCCGAGTGGGCGGCAACCGGCGGCAGTCCGGCGGACAACGCCGAATTGACTGTGGCTGAGGTTATCCAGCGGTTCAGGCGTTACGCTGAATCGTACTATCGTGGCCCGGACGGTCAGCAGACCTGCGAAGTCGATAACATCCGCAAGGCGTGCCGTCTGCTGCGATTGCTTTATGGCGATACTGCAGCCAAAGACTTTGGCCCTCTGGCTCTGCAAGCCGTGCGTGGGTCTCTCATCGACAAAGGCTACTGCCGCACAAGCATCAACCGTGACATCGGGCGAATCAAGCTCATGTTCAAATGGTCAGGGTCACAAGAGCTAATCCCAGCCAGCGTGTATCACGGATTGCAAACCGTCGCTGGATTGCGGATCGGCCGGAGCGGTGCAAAAGAATCGGACCCAGTGAAACCCGTGCCACAAGCATTTGTCGATGGCGTGTTAGATCATGTTCCGCCCACCGTCGCCGCACTCATCAACTTGCAATTGCTGACTGCTGCCCGTCCAGGTGAATTGCTCATCATGCGGACGGGCGACTTGGATACGAGCGGCCGGATTTGGACCTATACTCCCGAAAGGCACAAAACTGCCCACCGGGGCCATCGTCGCACGATCTACATTGGCCCCCGTGCCCAAGCGATACTGCGTCCGTTTCTGAAAACAGACCTGACGGCGTTCCTGTTTTCGCCAGCCGAAGCCGTGCAGCAGTTTCGAGCCATCCGGCATACCCAACGAATAACGGCTCTATCGTGTGGCAACCGTCCGGGGACGAATCGACAACGCAAACCAAGGTGGACACCAGGCAATAAGTATTCCGTCCACTCCTACGCTAGAGCAATTGCCCGTGGCTGCGATAAGGCTTTCCCGGCACCCAAAGATGCAACCGAAGATGAAACCCGCCAATGGCGAAAAGCCCACCGCTGGAGTCCCCATCGGCTCAGGCACAATGCAGCCACGAATCTCCGCAAAGAATTTGGTCTGGACGTGGCCCGTATCGTGCTGGGCCATCGTTCGGCGGCAATCACTGAAGTTTATGCGGAACTTGACCACGGCAAAGCTTTAGAGGTTATCGGCAGGGTAGGTTGACACTTGATTGTTTTTCAAAAGCTAATAAATTTCACATAACAAGTAGGTGTACTATGACTGCCTCTAGCATCATTGCCAGCAAGAAGTTCAAGCATTTGCCCGAGCAGACACCGCTTTCCCCTGAATTGGAACGGTGGCTCGCTGAAATCTGCGAGGGCATTAAGTCTGATCGTGCCGACTGGGAACAAAAATGGGGAAGAATGTATCCGACCACCCGGCGGGAATGGATCGAATTAATTCACGAAGCCACGGCAGACCACCACCTTGCTTTGGAGCAAGATATTACACCTGACGACGCACTGGCACTCATCCAAGGATATCTTCGCCGCAACGCCCGACAGGCGCCAGTGAACCTTAACGATGCCCGCGATAAGTTCTGCTATGAAAAGTGCTGTGATGGAACTACCTATAAAGAAATTCGCAGGATTGTGAACGAACACCAAAACTGGGAACCGCTCGGGTCATCCAATGCCGCGAAGCAGGCGGCTATTCGATACGCTAACCGCAACAAGTTGCCAAAGATTCCCAAACGGCAACACGGACGACCACGGGCCATTAAGCCAAACTAGGCAAATCTTCGCTCAGAAAAACTGCACACTGCCTGTTCACTCGTGTGCAATTTTCTTCCCTGCTCAAGTAATTAGAGTGCTTTGTAGATGTTTAACACACTCTGCAAGGCACTACCATGATCGACATTTCTGCCGAGCAATTGCTCACACCATCCCAAGCCGCCCGCTCTTTGCCGGGCAAGGTTAACGTCAGCACGCTCTGGCGTTGGTATCAACGTGGATGTCGCGGCGTTCGATTGGAGACCGTCGTAATCGGCGGCCGCCGCTACACGTCAAAAGAAGCCCTGGAGCGGTTCGCAGCCGCTACAACCGCAGCTCGCAATGGTGAGCAGCCAACCAGCCGCACGTCTAAGCAGCGGCAACGGGCAACCGATACTGCCAACTTTGAATTGGAGAAGGCCGGCTGGTAAGCCCCGTTAAACACCGCAAGCCGCCCCCGGCAAAGGAAAGCGGCTCACGGTGATAAATCAACATGCCCAATTCTACAAAGCACAAATCAACGCGGCAACCACCCAGCACGCAGCAATTCGTTGCTGCCATGCGGAAGCAAAAGCAAGGCACGGACATTGTTCCGATCCGTTGCACGCAGTTGCCAATGTACGACGATCCGCAATTCGCTTGGTTCATCAAGCAGTTATCTCATGGGGATTCCGTCAACGGTGTTGTGGAAACTCTGCCGCCCGAACAGCGAAAGTTTTTGGATGCCCTGGAGCGTGTGATTCCTAAGAAGCGGCAACAACGTATCGACCGCTTCACAGAATCCCTCACGGAAATTCAGCGGAAGACGTTCAACCTTCACCTAACCAATTGCCAACCAAATTCCCCGTGTCCCACGGAGACCGTCGATATGTCGGAAGCGATGAAAAGTGTACAGGGTGTCCGCTGGCTGTGGCGGGGTTGGATTCCCTACAGTATGTGCTGCGAAGTTTTCGGAGAGCCGGGAGACGGTAAAAGTGCTTTCGTGTTGGGTGGCATCATCAACGCCGTCACCACGGGCTGCAAATGGCCGGATGGGCAGCTAGGCCCCCGCAAGCCCCACAACGTTCTGTGGTGCGACACGGAAGGGAAGACAGGTGAAACAGTGGAGCGGATCAAACGCTGGGGCCTGCCACCCAAGCGAATCTTGCTTCCCTTCCCCGACATCTTCCAACCAATTTGCATTACAAACCCTGACCACCTCCGCCGTATCGAATTGCTCATCGGTTCCAAAAGCATTCACTTGGTTGTGATTGACGCTCTGCGAACTGCTCACGGACACGATGAGAATTGCAGCCGTGTGGCTCAAGCCTTGCAACCGTTAGCACAGATTGCCGAGCGGACTAATACGGCCATTACCGTCGTTCACCACAGCCGCAAACTGCAAATCGGGGAAGACATCACCGCCAACGCTTCACGCGGTAGCAATGCTATCCACGCCATGATGCGTTCGGCCATTGGCATCGACAAGCCGGACCCGGACAGCCCGTTTCGCCGTGTCTCCGTGGTGAAAGAAAACTTGGGGAGTAAGCCGAAGCCGATGGGCTTTTGTATCACGGATACCGGCTTGCAATTCGGTGAAGCCCCACAACGTCCCCACCGGGAAACACAGCAGGACAAAGCCGCTGCCTTCCTGCGTGACAAGTTAAGCGATGGCAAGCCGCATCATTCCAAGCCGATTATCGACGAAGGCGAGCAACATGGATTCTCAGGGCGAACGCTGCAGCGGGTAGTCACTGGGAGATTGGGAGTGAGACCTGACAAACAGGGTAGCAAGTGGTTTTGGCAATTGAAACGGAACCAAGGCGACAAATGACAGGGTGGGGTAAATCAAGGCGCCTTGTCGTCTTGTCGTCTTCCCATGAGATAAAAATGAGCTTACTTCCCATCATTCAATCTGAACTTGGCCCACCGGAAAGCAATCACGATGCCCGGCCGTGGTGGACGTGTCCCTTCCACACGGACAGTAATCCTTCCCTTTGTATCCTTCCTCCTTTCGGAGACCGGGAACGGTGGAAGTGTTTTGGTTGTGGTGAGTGGGGAGACGCAATCGACTTCATCAGAAAACTACATCCTGATTTTTCCTACCACACAGCCAGAGAATATATCTCTTCTCTCTTAGGGAATGAAAACAGTCATATTTCAAGATGCCAAGATGACAAGACGCCATGTTTTTCACCACCCCACGGCTTGGCCGCTTGCCAGTCACCTCCCGACGATGCTTGGCGACGGCAACACCTACGGATGGTCCGCCGCTGTGAGCGTTCGCTGTGGAATGATCCTGACCACTTGAACTATCTCCGTAGCCGTGGATTGAGCAACGCCACGATCAAAGCCGCACGGCTGGGCTTAGGTGTCGATCCTCCCGGCATCTTCCAAATCACCATTCCGTGGTTTCATCATGGCAAACTGCGGGCCGTCAACTGTCGTCGTTTCGATTGGCCGCCGAAATACAAGTGTGAACGTGGCAGCCGCAAGGGAACACTCTACCCCGATGTCTCTCTCGATCCTGCCCGGCCCGTGCTGTTGTGTGAAGGGGAGTTCGACACGCTGCTGGCCAATCAGGAAGCCGGCCAGCTTGTGCAAGCCGTAACGTGTGGCAGTGCATCCGATGCTTCGCTGGACACGGTTGCCGCATTATCGCTCTGTCCATTGCTCATCTTTGCTTTCGATAGTGACACCGCCGGCAACAAAGCCACGGCCCGGCTGTTGTCTTTTCTGCCTCACGGAATTCGCTTGCCGCTCCCCACCGGCAAAGACCTAACCGATGTTCACCTGGAGCAATGTTATCTCCGCAGGGCATTCCCAAAGTTTCTCAAACGTGTAACGAGGTGACCTATGAACTGGAGACGATTGCGAAAAGGCGATGGCTACGTGGCGACTACATCCGACGTGACTGCGTTTGTCAACGAAGACCGTCAGCACGACGGTTGCTACTCCGTCACTCTCAAACTCCGAACTCCCTACGAAGACATCGACGAAGCAAAGCAAGCAGCGGAACAATTCGCGGCTGCGATAGAGCAAGCCATCGAAAGTGAAGATTTTCAATCCTAATAAATTTCACGAAATGGACACGATGCCTGTCCACCCATAAGCCCGCTGGCAGTCCGGCGGGAGAACTGGCTACCGCTTCGCGGGTCCTCCCGGCCGCCGGCCCGGCCGGCTGTGTCCACGGGAACAATCAAATTTTGTAAAACGATTCCTTTTGCTTGAAAATTTTCAAAACCAACCCGCCCGGCTGTGAACTAACGCCCCATGAACACCCGCGAATTCATCCTCTGCAACGTCTACCGCACCGCCCGCAGTCTGGCGGTCAGCGGGGAAGGTTCGCACCGCCGGGATAGTGGCGGGTCAAAGCTCAATGATCGGCATGAACGGGCCAAAGATGGTTGGGTCTCTTGGAGCCGGATCGGAACGAACTGGCTGGGCCGGCCCCTGACCCAAGATGAGCGGGCAGAATTCACAACCACCCTGGACCGCATGGAACACCGTGGCCTGCTGATCCGCGAACGTGCAATGGAGAACGAGGGCCGTACTACTTGGGTCAAGCTCACGGAAGCCGGCAACCGCATTGCGGCCGAACTTGTCGCGGTGACAGACGACATCGAGCGCAAAGCCTCAGCCGTTGCCACAGCCCGACGTGCCTTCCAACATTTCAGCGATGATCTACAGCAGCACGAAACCAAAATCGACAAGCTGGAAAAGCAACTCACTTCCCTGGAAGCCGAGCGGCCGTCGATGTACCCGGCAGATTTTGAGCGGGAACGATCCGCCATCGCCTACCAC
>DATJYL010000025.1 GCA_035499655.1 Pirellulales bacterium | reverse complement strand
CGTTCGGCGAAGGCAGCTACCTCCCGGACGCACGCCAGCGAGTCTATGCTAAGCTAATGCGCCGCGCCGAAAGTCGTTTGCGTGGCGCGATATCGGTCGTGCTCGACGGCACATTTTCCTCCAGCCAATGGCTCCAAGAATCGCGGCAATTGGCCGTCAATCAGCACTGCATATTTCTCGCGGTCGAATGCCGCTGCGACCCGGATGTTGCTCGTCACCGGATTGGCAAACGATTGCGGCAGGGGGGCGACTCTTCCGAGATGCGGCCGGAGCTGTATCGTCTCCAAGCCGCAGCATGGGAACCCTGGCCACACGATGAGTTCTACGTCGACGTCGACACGCAGCAGCCGCTGGAGCTGCAAATGCAGCAATGCCTTTCCAAGCTCAAGACGGCAGCCCGGCAACGCACGCATGACCAAGCACGAACGACCAAATCCCGCCACGGATGATTCGTCATCGGGATTTGGCTCCGCCGCTTCCTGTAGTCACTGATCATTTCCTTTCAGTTCGCACACGCCAATCTGTCCGTAGCATTCGTCGACTTCCACGCGCAGCCGCTCGGGACGCACCGAATAGCGCCGCTGCAATTCGTCCCGCAGCCGCCGGGCAATGTATTCGGCCAAGCGTTCGGCCGTGGTGTTGGCCAGCGGCAGCAATACGCAATCGCCGCGCGGAAAAACCCAGCGGCGGTCTTGGAACACGGCTTCCACAGTTTTCTCGTTGGCAGTGACACGAATTTGCGGATGCTCAGTCGGCAAGAGTGTGTAATGATCCAGCCCGCGAATAATTTCCTGCAGCGTCTCCCGCAGGGCGATGAAATCGATTACCCATTGCTGTTCGCCCAACGGGCCAAACACTTCCGCCGCCACTCGATAGTTGTGCCCGTGCAAGCGCTCGCAGATGTTTTCACCCAGCGTGATGAAGTGCGCGGCGCTGAAGACGAGGAAGTTTTTGGAGACGCGGACGTGGAAATTAGCAGACATAGCAATTAGCAGTTAGCGATTAGCAAAACGGCCCTGTCCCGCTGGGACAGGATTCTGATTTATAAATTCGTCGATGTTGCGGATCACTGCTTCCGGGTCGTCCTCGACTAACCAGTGCCCGGCGTTGGGTAAGCGGCGGACTTCGGCGTGTGGGATCAATTCCAAAAATCGCTGCAAATACCATTCATGAAAACACCAATCGCGCATTCCCCACACTAACAGCCACGGCCGATCGGCCAGCGTGGGCAGCGATTCTTCCATTCGCCGCAAAGTTACATAACTGGCGTGTCGCGGCGTGCAGGGAATATCTTTCACAAACGCATTGACCGCCACACGGTTGGCCCAGGAATGATACGGGGCCAAATAACCGGCCCGAACCTGCGGCGTAAAGTTTTCCCGTTTTTCCGTCGCCGTTCGCAACGCTGCCCTCAAAAACGCATTGCCGCCGCGGATGGCCAATGTGCCCAACAATGGTGTACGTGCCAAGCGAATCTGCCAGGGAATATGCGGCGAACGGAAGGCCGCGGTATTCATCATGATGAATCGGCTAAACCGCCCAGGCGATTGCAGGGCGGCGCCGATACCGATCGCGCCGCCCCAATCATGCGCAATCAAGGTCACATTTTCCAAATCGAGCGATTCAACCAAGCGATTGAGATTTTCGACGTGCTGCGCCAAGCGGTAATTGTAGTGCTGCGGCTTATCGCTCAAGCCGCAGCCCATGTGGTCGGGAACTATCACGCGGTAGCGATCGCGAAAGGCGGACACAAGGTTACGCCAATAAAACGACCAGGTCGGATTGCCATGCACTAGCAGCAATGGCTCCCCCTGCCCTTCGTCGAGGTAATGGTAGCGTCGGCCGTCGAGAAGCATCTCGTGCGAAGCAAACGGATACAAAGCTCGCCAAGTGGTATTCGTGGATGACATGGAATCGCTGAAATTTGCCTCATTTCTCGGCGGAAATTGCCAAACGGCATCCGCGGCCGGCAAATGCTAACATTTTCATAATACGGCATTAGCGCGGTCTGCCTAGCGGGGCTTTTTTGCGTAGGTTGAGCTTCGTAAGATAGGAACAGACAGCAATGAGATGCGGCGACGATTTGCGAGCCGAGTTTCTGACGACCGAGACGACCGTGTACGAACAAACTTTTCCTCCCGATTTATTCATCAACCGCGAGCTAAGCTGGCTGGATTTTAACGCCCGCGTGCTGGAGGAAGCGGAAGACCCACGCACGCCGCTCTTGGAGCGGGTGAAGTTTTTGGCGATTTTTAGCTCGAACTTGGACGAATTTTTCATGGTTCGAGTGGCCGGGCTGCGCGAACAAGCGTTTGGCGACGGCGCCCCGCAAGATTACAGCCCCGACGGTTTGCGCGCCATCGCTCAATTGCAGCGAATCACCAAGCGCACGCAGGAACTGGTGGCGGCTCAATATCGCTGCTGGAACGAAGCAGTTCGGCCGGCGCTCAATCAGGAAGGTATTCGGCTGCTGACGCCCGCGGAGTTGAACGGAGAACAACAAGCGGCGCTGGATCGGTTTTTCCGCGAACGAGCTTGGCCCATTCTCACACCAATGGCCATCGACCCGGCGCATCCCAGTCCGCGCTATCACAATCGCGGCTTATATTTGGCGGCGATGTTGGAGCGCCGCCGCGGCCTGGGGCCCAAGCAGTTGTTTGCCGTCGTGCAAGTGCCGCAAGTTTTACCGCGATTGGTCCCGTTGGGCGTGGGGGACGACGCACAGTTCATTTTGCTCGAAGATTTGGTATCGACCCGGCTGCCGGAATTATTTGGCGGCTTCGACGTTCTTTCCTGGACCACGTTCCGCATTACCCGCGACAGCGACATCGATTTGCTGGAACAGGAATCCGACGACATGCTGCGGCTGATCGAAGATCGGTTAAAAACCCGGCAGCGGGGCGAGGCGGTTCGTCTGGAAGTTTCCGCCGGCGGCAGCGAAGAGCTGAGCCGGATGATCATCGATGAAGAAGCAATTCGCGATAATTCTCCCGAAGGTTACAGCGAAGTGTATCGCATCCCGGGACCATTGGATCTATCCGCCATGATGGAGTTGCTGAAATTGGCGGACCGGGAACAACTGCGCGACCCGCCGTTTTCGCCGCAAATGCCCCGCAGCCTGCGGCGACGCGACGATTTGTTTGCCACCATTGCCCGGCGCGACATTTTGCTGCATCACCCGTACGATTCGTTCGACGCCGTGGTCGATTTCGTCACCAAAGCGGCCAACGATCCCAAAGTGCTGGCCATCAAGCAAACCCTATATCGCACCAGCGGCGATTCCCCCATCACACGTGCACTCATTCAGGCGGCCGACAACGGCAAGCACGTGACGGCGCTCGTCGAGTTGAAAGCCCGCTTCGACGAAGCGAACAACGTCTCTTGGGCACGGCAATTGGAACGGGCTGGCGTGCACGTGGTGTTTGGCTTTTTAGATTGGAAAACGCACTGCAAACTGTCGCTGGTGGTGCGCCAGGAAGGAAACGCCCTGAAGCGCTACGTTCATTTGGGCACCGGCAATTACAACCAAATCACCGCGCTCACCTACACCGATTTAGGCTTGTTCACCGCCGATGAGGATATCGCCACCGACGCCTCCGCCCTGTTCAATTTGCTCACCGGGTATTCGCAGGGGCATCAATGGCGCAAGCTGGTGGTGGCGCCCACCGATTTGCACCGCCGCACGCTGCAATTGATCGAGGAGCAAATTCAACGCGCTCAGGAAGGCAAGCCTTCGCGCATCTTTGCCAAAATTAATGCGATTGTAGATCATCGCGTGATCGAATCCCTGTATCGGGCCAGTCAGGCCGGCGTGCCGGTGGACATTGTCGACCGCGGCATTTGCTGCCTGCGGCCCGGCGTGCCGGGAACGTCGGACTCCATCCGAGTGCGAAGCATTGTCGATCGGTTTTTGGAACACAGCCGCATTTACGTGTTCGGGCCCGATGCCGAAGCGAAAGTGTTTTTATCCAGCGCCGATTGGATGCCGCGCAACTTTTATCGCCGCGTGGAGGTGATGTTTCCGATCGAGCAGGAAGATTTGCGCGACCGAATTCTGCACGAAATAATTCCAGCCTATTTGATGGACAACGTCAAAGCCCGGATTCTGCAGTCCGACGGCACTTACATCCGACGGCCGCTGGCCGAAGGCGAAACACCCTACCGCGTGCAAGAGCGATTGCTGGGCCTGCCCCCTGCAAGCGCCGCCGCCAGCGACATTCGGCTAGCCGCCACGCTAGACAGCAACGGCAGCGCCGCAGAATCTGCCATGACCGAAGGTCAGGCCATTGTTGGGCTTCAAGGGGCCGATGGCAATGGTTTGGCCGGCAGTGGCGGTTTGGAAAGCAATGGACTGGAGGGGAATGGCTCAGCTGGCAACGGCGCGCCCTATTCGGAAAATGCTGAAATTCAGCCCGGTTCGTTCAGCCAGAACAATTGAACAAGCAACCGCCGAGTTGATTCAATCTGCGTTCGCTTTACCCAGCAGGCTATTCCAATATTCCTGGGCTTGCTTCACAGATTGTAGGGCCGATTGCGCGGCCGGCGAATCGTCGGCTTTTATGGCCTCTGCAATCTCACCCGCGCGCTGGTTCGTCCAATCCAAGAAAAATTGGGCACTGGCACGGCTAACACGCGGACGGTAGCCGATCTCTACGTAATACGGCGCCGTGGTGGCGTACCGATAAGTTTGAGAATTGTCGGTAA
>DATJYL010000024.1 GCA_035499655.1 Pirellulales bacterium | reverse complement strand
GGAGCTGCTCGACTTGGCCTACGACTGGTTTCAAGCCAACAATAATCACTACCTTGATATGCAACACACCTTCGCTTCCGCAGCCTAAATGCGCTTCGATCAGGTGGAGTACCTATTTAGTTGGTCCTGCTTGACGCTCTTCGTCCGCATGGTCGCACGCCGTACAATGTTGTAGGCGATATGAGGCCCCGATGCAATTTCGATCAACATGGCAGCCCTAGCGAACGCCACTTTCGATGACGTTTCGGCCCGCGATTTGGCGGCGATTGAACAGATCACGCAAGAAGTGGGCCGCTATTTGTTCGAGCACTTGGAAGTGCGGCGGCCCAGCCTGTGGGAGCGCCGTTGGTGGGACGACCGCATTATGGCGTGGGCTATGCACGACGAAGCGGTAAAGGTGCAGTTGTTCCGGTTCATCGATGTGTTGCCGATGCTCACTACGCCGGATGCCGTGGCCCGGCATTTGGAGGAATACTTGGACGATGTGCGCGATCGGCTGCCGTCGGCAGCGCGGTTTGGGTTGGTGGTGGCCACGCCGACGCGGCTTGGGCGGCGTGGCTTGGCGGCGGCGGCGCGGCGCAATGCCCTGGCCCACGCCAAGCGGTTCATCGCCGGGACGGATGTGAAGGAAGTGCTGGCGGCGGCGTTACACCAGCGGCGGTTGAAGCGGGCTTTCACTCTCGATGTGCTGGGCGAAGCCGTGGCCAGCGATATCGAAGCCGACCAGTGGCAGCGGGCTTATTTGGATTTGATTGAGCAGTTATCGCCCACGGTGAACGCGTGGACGGAAATTCCGCAAATTGACCGGGACGAGCGGGGCCCGCTGCCGCGCGTGAACGTGTCGATTAAGTTGTCGGCGCTGGACAGCCAGTTCGATGCGATCGATCCGGACGGGAGCGCGGAGCGGGTGGGGGCTCGGCTGCGGCCGATGTTGCGAGCGGCCCGGCGACTGGGGGCATTTGTGAACGTCGACATGGAATCGTACCGGATCAAAGCCCTGACGCTGCACGTGTTTCAGCAGGTTTTGATGGAGGAGGAGTTTCGCGATTTTGCCGACGTGGGCATTGTGTTGCAGTGCTATTTGAAAGATACCGAGGCCGATTTGGTTTCGCTGCGCGATTGGGCTGTCCGCCGCGGAACGCCGGTGTGGGTACGGCTGGTGAAAGGGGCGTATTGGGATTATGAAACGGTGCACGCTTTGGCGACGGGCTGGCCGGTGCCGGTGTTTCAGCAGAAGTGGCAATCGGACGCGAATTTTGAGCGGCTGACGCGGTTTGCGCTGCTCAACGCGCAGCATTTACGGACGGCGCTGGGAAGCCACAACATCCGATCTTTGGCGCATGGCATCGCGGTGGTGCGGCATTTGGAATTGCCGCGCGAGGCGTTCGAACTGCAAATGTTGTACGGCATGGCCGATGCGGAAAAACAAGCGCTGGTAGAGGCGGGCTACCGGTTGCGCATATACATGCCTTACGGTGAGTTGATCCCGGGCATGGCGTATCTGGTGCGGCGGCTGTTGGAAAACACATCGAACGATTCTTTTTTGCGAGCGAGCTTTACCGAGCACGTTTCGCCGGAGGTATTGCTGATGAACCCGCTGGATCACTCTGAGCCACAATCCAAGGCCGCTGAGCCGACAAGCGGATCGATAGTCAAACGACAAAGCAGCGATCAAGCGGCGGAAACGGTCGTTGAATCGCCGATACGGACGCGATACGGACGAACTGGCGACGAGTTGCCGGCGTTTCGGAATGAGCCGCCGGTTGATTTTGCGGTGCCGCGGAATCGGGAAGCGATGCAAACGGCGCTGGCGGACGTGCGGAAGCAGTTTGGGCGGTCGTATCCGCTAGTGATCGACGGCGAGAGGGTGGAAACGCAAGCGGAGTTTGTCTCGCGAGATCCATCCGATATATCGCAAGCGGTCGGAAACATTGCGGCTGCGGAAAAGCAGCGTACGGCGGCAGCCGTGGCGGCCGCTAAGCAGGCGTTGCCGGAGTGGAGCGGATTGGGTGCGCGTCGGCGGGCGGAGTATTTGCTGGAGGCGGCCGCGGTCATGCGCCGTCGCCGCTTCGAATTGGCAGCGTGGGAAGTGTACGAGTGCGGCAAGGGTTGGCGCGAGGCCGATGCCGACGTGTGCGAGGCCATCGATTTTTGTGAATACTACGCGCGCGGGGCCATCGAGTTGGAGGCGCAGCAAGAAGTGACCGTGCCGGGGGAGGAAAATCGTTTGCTGTACATGCCTCGCGGCGTGGCGGCAGTCATCGCGCCGTGGAATTTTCCGCTGGCTATTCTCACGGGCATGACCACGGCGGCTTTGGCGACGGGAAACACGGTGATTTTGAAGTCGGCCGAGGAATCGAGCGTGGTGGCCGCCAAGCTGATGGAGATTTTCCAAGAGATTGATTTGCCGGCCGGCGCGGCGCACTATTTGCCCGGCAAAGGCGAAGTGGTGGGGGCAGCGCTCGTGGAGCATCCCGATGTGGCGCTGATTGCGTTTACCGGCTCGCGCGCCGTGGGGCTGGCCATCAACGCCAAGGCTGCGGAAGTTTCGGCCCGTGGCATCGGTTATGTGAAGCACGCGATTTGCGAAATGGGAGGCAAGAACGCAATCATCGTGGATGAAGATGCCGATTTGGACGAAGCGGTGCTGGGCGTGGTGAAAAGCGCGTTTGGGTATCAAGGGCAGAAGTGTTCGGCCTGCTCGCGGTGCATTGTGTTGGCGTCGATTTACGACGTATTTTTGGCGCGGCTGGTGGAAGCGACTCGTAGCCTGAAAGTTGGGCCGGCCGACGACCCGGCGACCAGCGTGGGGCCGGTAATTGATGCCGACAGTGTCCGTCGGATTCAAAATTACATCGACATAGGCCGGATGGATGGCCGCGAAGTGCTGGCCGTGAACACCGATAGTTTGAAGCAGCGCGGATATTTTGTCGGGCCGCATATTTTTGCCGACGTGCCCGCTAGCAGCCGGTTGGCGCAGGAAGAAGTGTTTGGTCCCGTGCTGGCGGTGATCAAAGCCGAAAATTTGACCGAGGCGATCAAAATCGCCAACGGAACCGATTACGCGCTGACTGGCGGCATGTATTCGCGCAGCCCGGCGAACTTGGACCGCGTGTGCCGGGAATTTCAGGTTGGCAATTTGTATCTCAACCGGCCGATTACCGGCGCGTATGTCGGGCGGCAACCGTTCGGCGGGTTCAAACTGTCGGGCATTGGCAGCAAGGCGGGTGGGCCCGATTATCTGTTGCAATTCGTGCTGCCGCGAACGATCACCGAGAATACGCTGCGGCGCGGCTTTGCGCCGCCGACGGCGGAACATGAGTAAAGGATTGCCTGCGGCTGGGGACCCCGGCGCGCCGGGGCCGCTACATTTTCTATTTGTCGTCGGCTTCGTGCTTGGGGTAGGGCGGGTCGTAATCGAGCAGTTGTTTGGTGCGGGCATTGCCACGCGGTGATTTGGCGTCGGCAACTAAGTGGGGCAGGCCGCGGTCGTCGATGTGGGCCACCAATGTTTTCCAATCGGTGACGCCGGATTTATCGAGCGTGAGCTGCAAGATCCAGCCGGTGAGCGTTTCGTCATCGTGAAAGCCGTTGAAGACGAAGTTGCCCAGGCTGTAGAAAATGGGCTTGCTGTGATAATATTCGATGGCCTGGCGGACGTGTGGATGGGCGCCAACCACGGCATCGGCGCCGGCGTCGAGCATGGTGCGGGCGAAACTTCGCTGGCGGTCGCTGATTTCCTCGTATTCCCAACCCCAGTGCATGAAGGGAATGACCAGGTCGGCGTGATATTTTTCGCGAGCGGCGTGAATGTCGTCCACGACCAGTTGATCGACGCTCCAGGCGATGCCGGGCGAGTTAGGGCCGGCTTCGAAAATGCGGGGTTTGAATTCGTCGTAGCCCAATAGCGCCAAGCGGATGCCTTTGCGCTCCAAGATGAGCGGCGTGTGGGCGGCGGCAAAATTCCGTCCGCCGCCGAAGTACGGCATTTGGGCCTGATCGAGCAAATCGCACTGTTCGGCCAGCGCGCCTTTGCCGTAATCACCGGAGTGATTGTTGGCCACGGTGACCGCGCTGAAATGCCGCTTGATGACGGGAATGCAAATCGGACTGGCGCGAAAGTTATACGGTTTGGGCACTTTTTCGCCGGTGGTGGCGATGACGCATTCCAAGTTGCCTAGCGTGATGTCGGCCTGCTTAAAGAGCGAATCGAACGGCGTGAACGGATCGATGCCGTCGGCGATGGCCTGGCCGGGCAGCTCGTCAAGCATAATATCGCCGACGAAGATGACGTTGATTGTGACAGAAGGATCAGCAGCATGGGCGGCGCCGGGCATCGCCCACAAACATAGCGCAATGACCGGCGCAAGGCGGCTATTGACCGGCAGGGGGTGAATGACCAATGACCAAATCCCAATGACCAATGAGCGAACACTCAGAAATTGGTCGTTCATCAATCGGTCATTCAGTGCGTCGCCGGCTTGGCGGGGATCGAACTCGCTGCGGCGCCCATGTTTCAGCATGGCTCCAGTATAATGCAGCGATTTCACGCCCGCCAAGCTCGAATGGTTCACGTCACTTTCTGCGCGCAAAACGAAGCCGCGGGTGTTGGTGGCACCCGCGGCACAAGCCGGCCTGGTGAGGCACAGCGACGCGCAGCCTCACCAGGCAGTGCACGAGCAACGAACTGACGTTACGCCGTGCGATCGAAATACCCAAAGCTGCCGACGAGTTGGCTCCAGGTAAGGGTGATAATGCCGGAGTCGTGCCCGTTGTCGATGCCCCAGGGGTTGAACACGGTGACAGTGTCGTGCACGGTATCGACGCTGAGCACGGCGTAAGCGTGATCGCCGACGATTTGGCTGTCGGTGGGATAATTCTCGGAGCCCAGGCAGATTTCTTTGCCGGCATTGAATAAATTGGCAAACATCGTGAAGCCGGTGACGGCGGTGCCGGTTTCGATCACAGTCGATTGGCCGGTGATTTGGTTCAGCGCCATGAACATGTATCCACCGGAAATGGCGTTGTACACGTTCATGCCGCTGCCCGACATGCCGGCCCGAATCCAGCCGCTTTCGTTCATTTGGACGTAGGCCTTTTCGGCCAGGGCGACCCACAGTTCGTTCGAGGAACTGCTGGCCTGTTGGCCCATGCCGTCGAAGACCAAATAACCGTTGGCGTCGGTCGGCAGCTCGGAGTTGACGGTGACATAATCCGCTTTGCTGCCGTTCATAAAGCGGACGGTGTAGGTGCCGTCGCCATTGACAGTGAACATGCTAGTGATGGCGCTGGGATTTTTCAGGGCCGTTTCGGCCAGCGACGAGAGGAAATAACAATCGCCGATGCCGCCTTGCCGAACGTCGGTGTAGGAAACTCCGTTGACAAACAATGAACCGGAGACCTGGCGGTAGCTGAACGTCATGTCTTGACCGTTGGCGTCGGTCCAATCGGAGGTGCCGACGGGCAGATCGGTCCCCAGGAACCATTTGTCGACCAAGTCTTCCAATTTGGCAGCACTGAAGCCGATGGCCAAATTGCCCAGCGCGGCGCCCTGGTAATGGGCGTTGGCGGCGTTGCCCAGCACAATATCTTGCGACAAGACACGGACGTAATCCAGTGAGCCAAACAATGAAGTGTTGTCGAGGATCGAGGTTAAATCGCTGAGCTCCGCAGCAGTGACAGGGCCGGCTTGCTCAACTGCGCGGAGCAGACCGATCATGTCATTGCGTCCGAGAACGCCATCCTGGTAGTCGGCATCTGCCAGTGTACGGATGGCGGCTGTTTGAATGTGCGAATCGAACCAGGTTTGAGTGGGCGGCACCAAAGCAGGCACGTAAAATCCGAAATCGACGGTGAAATCGTTGGCCCCCGGAGCAAGCGTGACTGAGGCCGCGTCGTTGACGCCATTGCTGTCGACGGAGCGGTTGCCGCCACTTAGCGCGGGGCTGGCTGAATAGCCTGCCAAGACGCCGGACGTAAAATTGCTGGCATCGACCGTGATCGTGTAGCTGCCCGCTATCTCGGTGAACGAATAATGGCCATTGGCATCGGTTGTGGCATGGTCGGTCACGGAGCCATTGGCGTTGGAACCGGTCAGCGTGAGAGTTACGCCCGCCAGCCCCGTTTCATTGGCGTCTTGGATGCCATTGCCGTTGGCGTCGTTCCAAACATAGTCGCCGATGGTGGAAGGGGGAGCATCGACGACATGACCATTGAGCTTGGCTACGCCGGCAGCGACGGTCAATTTGCGGCCTAAACCGCTAAAGTACACGTCTGCTCCGTCCGACAGGGTCACGCGATCGCTGCCTTTACTGGAAGTGACCGTGACGTTTTTGGCCAAGATTTGGTTACCGCCATTGGCCACGCTGTTCAATGATACGTAGTCGTTTCCGCCTGCTTTTCCCGATGTTCCGAGCTTGATGTTGAGCGAATTGACCTGGGCTGCGTTCCAGCTTTTGCTCAACCCGAAAATCGAAATCATTCCGTTGGTTTCGCTAATGAGAATGTTGTCGGAGTGGGGAGTTCCTGTGATGGACAACACTCCCGCGCTGAGCGAAGCGGTTATGCCCGTGGCGGGCACCTGGCGAGACTCCAGGGTCTCGATCCGCGAATGACGATTGTGAGATTTTCGAGAGTGAATCATGCCGGATTCGCAGAATATATGTTCTCGGCACGGACACACCAACGTCAGTTGGCACACCGTGACGGAGCCAGGAAGCCGTGATCGAGCCAGGAAGTAGTCAAGCGGCAGACGAAACGAATGCTGAAAGACAAGAGGGGCGATTTGAAAAGAACGTGCGCCCGACAATAGAAACCGTAGGTCAGGTTTGCCGGCACGTCAAAGTTGCGGAGAAGAAAGGGGCGAGTGACGAGAGTTTAGCCGCGACGCGCTAGCGGAGCGTCGCAATTCGCCCACCAATTCGCGATCCCCGTTGATGAATATCAACAGCGCAGCCCAACCGCGACAATAACCAATGACCAATGACAAGCCGAACAACAATCACCAATCCACACGGTTAGCAGCGATGCAGGTGCGATCACTTCCATCGACACACATTGTCCCCCCGCAAAAGAAGCTCGCCGACCACCGTTGCGCCACGATGGTCGGCGAAACAAGACCGATTACGATCTATCTGTCCAGAAGAATGGAATTCAGGCGATTGGTACAAAACGCCGGCGACGACGGGCGGCAATTAGCGCCGTTAAGCCAAGGCCGGCTAATACGAATGTAGACGGTTCCGGCACAGCCATGATGTCATCGACGCCGAAGTAAGTTTGGGAGCCGAATTGGTCCCCCACATAAGTGGCTGTAGCAGAATCAACAATGCGAAATTCTTGAACCGCGCTCATGAAGGCGGCAAATGTTCCCTGGGGAGAGCCGACGGGCGTCATATCAGCCTGATCGATTGGAAAAACTTCAAATTGCCAACCGCTAGTCGGTTGTAAAACAACTGGATTGGTGGTTACCCAAGCTGGCGATGCGTTGGTCGTGCCATCGCGGAACGCAATCCGCATATCCAGGGTTGTCGATGGATTGGGATTCAGTAGCCACATGCTTACAGAAGTGACGCCGGCATCAAAATAGTCGCCGGTCCATTCTGTGGCGGGAAGGGTACTGATGGCCAGTAAGCGCGGGGCAGCCTGGGTGTCGTCCATACCGATACTCGAATCGATTTGTAGATATTGATCGCCCGTGCCTGCCGGTCCGCCAGTGGAAATTACTTTCGAAGCGTCGGAATGTGTCGCTTGACCGCCGCCCTGCCAATTTCCCGCGCCGCTTTGAAAATCATCATTTTGTCCGAGGACGGGATTACCCAGCACGGGGCTGGCGCAAACAAAACCTACGGCTAGGACGCTGCAAACAGCTAAAATCAATTTCATTCCAGATAATTTACACATCGTTGTTGATCCTCGTGAGTTGATGCTCAGGAAATGCTGTTCGTGAATTGCTGATTGTTGATTAAGGTCCGGCCCAAGAGCTGTCGGGCACAATCCAGCGGATGTCGGGCCGGTCGGGGATTCCTACGCCGCAACCGACATAATCGCTGCGGAATGGCGCAACGTGTCCGTCCAAGAAGGCGATGTTTACCATGTCGGCGTGGCGGGCAATCGTACTGAAGTTAAGGTAAATGCCCGCGATGAGTGTGGGCGCCGCAGGAAGCAACGAACAATGCACGCCATTGCCCTCGGATAGGAAGACCATGGTCGTGCGGGGGCCAACCTTGTCGATATGGTCGGGCTTGATCGATTGCTGCGTCGACAGCCACATATTCATTCCATACGAAAAGTACATTTTGTTGGGATCGGCTGTTGGATCGCTGGGTGGATTAGTAGGGGGAATTACTTTTTCCGCCATTTCGGGACACATCCACACGCTTGTATCGCCGGGTTGCGGCGTCAGGTTATCGCCTAACAGCGTCATGAAAGACAGGTTTTCCATGAACGGAGGCAGGGCATTGAACCAATCATCTGGTCGATAAAAACTTGTGGTGATTTGCACGCCCTGACCCCGGCGGGGTAAGTAACCCTGGTGGGCCTGAGCGTAATTCAGCATTGCCAAACTCCACTGCCGCATGTTCGATTGGCACGTTATCAGGCGGGCGCTTTTACGGGAGGCCTGCACGGCCACTAGCAACAGCCCGATTAAAATGCCAATAATCGCGATGACAACGAGCAGTTCCACCAGGGTGAAGCCGAGGGATGCGCGTCGAAACCCCATGAGATCGGCCCGTTATGCAAGTTCGGATATAGCGGTCTAGTGTAGCTGAATGGGGTGCCGTGTCAACCGCGATGGAGATATTCGAAATGGCAAAAACGACGACCAGCCAGGGCTGGGGACGCGATTGGACCGTGGGGGTGCGCGTGTGGATCGAACGACACGGGCAGGCCGTGCTGGGTCAGGGCCGGGCCGAATTGCTGGATGCGATTGGCCGGCAACAGAGCATTACCGCGGCCGCCAAAACGGTGGGCATTTCCTATCGCAAAGCCTGGACGATGATTCAAGAAATCAATCAGGCGGCGGGAGAACCCCTGGTAAAAGCGGCCGTGGGGGGCACGAAAGGAGGCGGCGCAACACTGACCCCGCGGGGCCGGTTTGCCGTGGACGTTTACGGGCAGCTTCACCAGGCCTTGCACGAAAGCGCGGCCGGCGTGCTACAGCGGATCACCAATCCGCGCGACAATGCCTCGCCCGGGGTTCATTTGGCGGCGGCAATCAGCCTGCAAGAAGTGATCGGTGAACTGTTGTCTGAATACGCGCTGCGGGAGCCGACGGTACGAGTGCGGGTGGTGTACGGCGCTTCGAACGAATTGGCCGATCATCTTCTCAGCGGCGCGCCGGGCGATTTATTTATTTCTGCGGAAGCTTGCGAAATCACTCGGTTGGAGGAAGCCGGCCGGCTGGTGGCGCGGACTCGAAAAGTGGTCGCGTCGAACGGTCTAGCGGTGATTGGACCATACGGGGGAACCGCGCTGAAACGGCCTGATGACTTATTGAGCAAAAAAATTCGACGCATCGCGCTGGCGGAGCCAGCGTGTCCGTTGGGGGGATACTCGCAGGTATATTTGCAGGGGGCTGGCGTCTACGATGCGCTGCTTCCCAAAGTGCTATACGTCGACAATTCCCGGGCGGTGTTGTCGGCGGTGGCTGCGGGAACGGCCGATGCCGGCGTGGCGTTTTCCAGCGACGCTCAACGAGCAGCTAGCAGCGAAACGAAGTTCCTGGTTCCTCATTCGCAGGCCGCCGCGCATTACGTGGCTGGCATTGTTCAGGGGGGCCCACAATCGAAGGCTGCGCGGGCGCTGTTGGCGTTCATTACTTCGCCCGCGGCGGGAAAATGTTTCCGCCGCCACGGATTCCAACCGGCACAAGCGTGAGTACTGAACGATGATGCTATCCGAGCCACTCAAACTGAACCGCGGATTACGCTGATCTTCACGGATTGCAGCAGATTTCCATCATTGGTCATTCGTGCTTGGTCATTGGTCATTTGTCTTCGGCCTTCGGATGCGCTTTGAAGAAATCCCAAA
>DATJYL010000023.1 GCA_035499655.1 Pirellulales bacterium | reverse complement strand
GTGCAAGACGACCAGCCGGACGGTCTTTATTCGATTGTAGACACGCTTAATGCAACGTCGGGGGCGGGAGAGAACTTCACGGAGATTCAATCGTCGGCGGGAAATGGCGGTCCGAATTTCAAGGGCGTGTCGTTCGCTCCCTATCTGCCCGGCGATTTTGATCTCAATGGCCACGTGAATGCCGCCGACATCGTGGCGATGGAGCAGGCACTGGCCAATTTGCCGGCTTACGAATCGGCCCGTGGGCTGACCAACACTCAACTGCTGGCCATCGGAGACATCAACAACGACGGCAAAGTGAATAATGCCGATCTTCAGGCGCTCATCGCCTCATTAAAATCTGGGGGCGGCTCCTCCGATCCTGTGCCCGAGCCAAGCACATTCATCCTGGCTCTCGTGGCCTGCGGCATGTTGGTGCGGCAATTCAGGCATGGCTCTGTCGAATCGTAAAGAAGCTTGACTCCTAGTGCTGTGTCATGAACAGGCACCGTGGCGATGGCATAATCTTCCAACAGATACGATCCGGCTTTGCTTCCTGGCCGCGCCGCACAAGGAATTAGCGCCTCATCGGGTGAGATGAAAACGGTCTGTACGCTTTCCAGATGCGGCAGCAACGGTTCCCATACCAGGCGGCGTGATCATCTCGTGCTTAAACTCGACCGCGTCGTGCGTCGTCACAGCTTCAAAATTAGCCGCCCTGCTGCAGGCGGACCAGTCAGACCCCGCGCCTGCTGTATTCTTCGGGATTGAGTCATGCAGGGCGCTGATATTCAAAGACTTAATCCTCTTCATTTTCATTCAGCGCTCTTAGCATCGTGCAAGTTTGCATGAAACTATCTTGCAAAATGCGCGTTCTTCTCTTCCCCCTGTAACAACTGATTTTCGCATCTGGCAATGGCGTAGGCATTTAGACATATCATCGAACTCCGGCACGCCGGATGCAAAGACTCAAGATGCACTCTCGATGCCGTAACCCACAGCGACCGACGCCGTCTAACCGCAAAAAATGAAAGACGGCAAGCAATGAAGACGGTGCTGCCGCAATCGGCGAATGCAAGGAGTTGAAAATGACTATTCACAAAGAAAACAAGCTGCTGGTTGTGTGTGCGGCAATCGTCGCATCCACAGCACTCGTAAGCTTGACCGCGGTTTTAGACGCGCTTTCTCCAAAATCTTCGCTGGTTGGATTCATCATCCGAACCTTGCCGTTGGCCGCCGTGATACCCTTGGTGTTGATGGGATTCAACACCTTGTGCGATCGATTTGGATGCCGAAATGAGGCCAACCGGATAATCCCGGTAAATACGGCTCGCCCAATCTACAGCAGTGCTGGTTGTGACGCTCTCGGTGCCGATTGCAATGGGTCCGTGCTGAAGCAGCCGCAACCTCGAACGTTAAATGGCAATGGGTCGGCGCCGATCATCGTGCCAGTTTCGATCCACGAACGTTTTGTTCGCAGTGTCGTTCCTGGCAAGAAATGGTGGGTCGGCCAATAAAGACATCAGCATTGCCAACTGTGGTTATGAGCGCGGATTGCTGCCACGCGGGCAAAGGGGACTTTAACAAACCATAGTCCACGAAGCGAAAAAATGTAAAAGGACAATTCCAATGTCACTAGAGATTTGGTTGCCGGCAATGTTTGTGCTGGGCATCGTTTTAATGGGGCTGTGTCTATTGTTTTTAAAGGCCAGCGAACACATTTGAGGCGCTTATCCATGTTGATATATATCACGGCCGTAGTCGCGGCATTGATGTTCATTTATCTGTGGGTGGCGATGATTCGGCCGGAATGGTTCTAATTAACGGCCGTTTTATTCCACATTTCCACCGCAAATTCGTCAAGCATTCAGGAGCCTGTCGCAATGTGGTTTCTACCAATTTCGATTCTTGTTGCCACCACCATCCTCGCCGTTCCGCTGAGTCGATATTTGGCGTGGATCATGAACGGAAAATATCATGCTCCGGCGATTCTGCGCTGGTTTGAATCGAAAGTAAGCAGCGGACCACAAAATTGGAAGCAGTACACCGCTTCCATGCTCATCTTCAATACTGTCCTGTTTGTATTCGGCTTTACGGTGTTGGCCCTGCAACCCTGGATGCCGCTGAATTCGCTGGGCAGGGGAATGCTGGAACCAACCACGATTTTCCACAGCGTCATTTCGTTCATGACGAATACCGATCTGCAGCATTATTCAGGCGATCAGCATTTTTCCAACTTTAGTCAAATCTTTTTTGGTCTGGCGAATTTCTTCCTCTCGGCGTCGATCGGTTTTTGCGGACTGACGGTCATCATCCGTTGCTTTCGCGGCGATGCCAAAGTCGGCAATTTCTTTGTCGATATGTGGCGCGTCGTCATGTACATGTTTCTGCCCATTGCATTCCTGTTTGGATTGGTTTTCCTGCAACAAGGAAGCCCAATGACGTACAACTGTGCCCAACAGGTCGCCACGTTGGAACCAGGATCGCTCGGTTCCAACGATGATGGCACGCCGAAGCAACAAACGATTGTCGTCGGTCCCTTGGCATCCTTTGTCCCGATGAAGCAGTTGGGCACCAATGGCGGCGGGTTTTACGGCATGAACTCGGCCCATCCGTTCGAGAATCCCACGGCACTGACGAATTGGCTGTCTTGCATGGCCATGATGCTGTTCCCGTTCGCGCTGGTGTTGATGTATGGCCGCATGCTCAACCGCTTGAAGCACGCCTGGGTAATCTTTTCAGTCATGATGGTTCTCATGGTAGGTACAGTTTGGTGGTCCGTGTATTACGACACCTATCAGCCGAATCCTGGGTTTACCGCGCACCCTGTGGCCGAAACCTACACCGTGCCGGACCCCAAAGCACCAGATGGCAAACGAGACATCACCATTCCTTCGGTGGCCGGGCTACCTGTCGAGCAGCACTTGGGCAATCTGGAAGGCAAAGAGATGCGCTTCGGCACTTCAGCCGGGGCCACGTTCGCGGCGCTGACCGTGGACGTGACCGATGGCGCCGTGAATTGCGAGCACGACAGCTTGAATCCTGTCGCCGCGATGTCGCCCATGGTTGGCATGTGGCTCAACTGCATTTACGGCGGCAAAGGGGTCGGCATGATTAACATGTTGCTGTATGTGATTGTCGGAATTTTTGTGGCCGGCCAAATGGTAGGACGAACGCCCGAATACTTGGGCAAAAAAATCGGCCGCCGCGAAGTCGCTTTGGCGCTCATCGCGCTGTTGATTCATCCGATTATGATTTTGTGGCCCTCGGGCCTGTTTGCGGCCACCGATTGGGGAAACAAAGCGGTCAGCAATCCAGGCCCCCATGGTTTTTCGCAAATTATGTATCAGTTTTCGTCGGCATCGGCCAATAACGGCTCGGCATTCGACGGGCTGGGCGTATCGTACGGCTTGAACAACAATCCCACTCCCGCGCCGGAATCGATTCCGTTCGACATTGCCGCGGGCATTGTGATTGTGGTCAGTCGCTTCATCCCAATCATTGCCCCCATCGCCATGGCGGCGAGCCTGGGCGCCAAGAAATCGGCTCCGTTCGGGTTGGGAACCCTGCGCGATAACACGCCGACATTCGGCTTTTTGCTGTTTGCAACGATTTTAATCGTCGGGGCCTTGCTATTCCTGCCGATCGCGGCGCTGGGCCCGCTGGCAGAACACTTGGGTCCGATTCCATTCGGGGGCTAGGCGGCGGTTTACTGTTTCCATATCGATTCAACGAATGTACGTCATTAAGTCCTGAGGAATGTCTGAAATGAGCGATGCAATTCTCGACGTAACCGGAACCGCCACCACCTCGTCCGCCGATCAGCCTGGAGCGCCGCGCCGTTCGAGGCGGCAACCGCTCCTGACGACGGAAACCACGCTGCAGGCTTTGAAGCAAGCATTTGTCATGCTTCGTCCCGATGTGCAGTGGAAGAATCCCGTGATGTTTGTGGTCGAGGTGGGAGCGGTCCTCACGTTCCTGTTCATCTTCAACGCCAGTTCGGCTGCCGTAGCGCGGTATTTCATTGCGCTCGACGCCTGGCTGTGGGCCACCGTGTTGTTTGCGAATTTCGCCACCGCGCTGGCCGAGGCGCGTGGCAAAGCCCAGGCCGAATCGCTGCGGCGCACGCGCCGCGACACCATCGCGCACCGCCTAAAATCGGATGGCGACATTGAAGACGTATCTTCCACGGATCTCAAGCCCGGCGATCGCGTCCTCGTTGAAGCGGGGCAAATTATTCCTGGCGATGGCGAGATTATTGAAGGCATCGCCTCCATCGATGAATCGGCCATCACGGGCGAATCGGCGCCGGTCATCCGCGAATCGGGCGGCGACCGCTCGGGGGTCACTGGCGGCACGAAGGTTATTTCCGACGGAATTACCGTGCGCATTACTAGCGGCGCCGGCGAATCGTTCTTGGACCGCATGATCGCGCTGGTGGAAGGCGCTATCCGGCAGCGCAGCCCCAACGAAATTGCGCTGACCTTGGCTTTGTCGGCATTGACTTTGATTTTCCTGATCGTGGTCATTCCGCTCTGGCCAATGGCATGGCAGGCAGAGCAGTACATGATGGGTTATCTCGGGCTGACAGAACCACTGAAGAGCCTGGGAACCGATGTTCCGACACTTGTGGCGCTGTTGGTCTGCCTGATTCCAACGACGATTGGCGCCTTGTTGGCGGCGATTGGAATTGCCGGGATGGAGCGTGCCTTGCAGGCCAACATTATCGCCAAAAGCGGCAAAGCCGTGGAATTGGCGGGCGACGTGGACGTTGTGCTGCTGGACAAAACCGGAACTATCACGATGGGCAATCGGCATGCAACCAAATTTCTTCCGGTCGGAAAACACTCCGAAGCGGAATTGGCCGGCTTGGCCGCGCTGGCTTCCGGCGCCGACGAGACGCCCGAAGGTCGCAGCATCGTCAAGCTGTTTGAAGAACAAGCAAAAACACATATCTCCGTTCCACGAGATTCCATCTTCATTCCGTTTACTGCTCAAACACGCATGAGCGGCATCGATTTGCCCGATGGCCGACGCATCCGCAAAGGAGCGCCCGATTCCGTGTTGAAATTGGTTCGTAGTCAAAACGGCAAAGTGCCCACCGAAATGACCGAAATCGTCGATGCCGCCGCCTCTCAGGGGGCGACGCCGCTGGTCGTGGCCGATGGAAATGAACTCGTTGGAGTTGTCGTTTTGGAAGACATTTTGAAGCCTGCCATGCAACAACGCTTCGAGCGCCTGCGGAAAATGGGTTTGCGGACCGTAATGGTCACCGGCGACAATCCGCTGACGGCGGCCACCATTGCCAAACGGGCCGGCGTTGACGATTTTATCGCTCAAGCGACACCGGAAACCAAGCTCGATTATCTGCGCAATCAGCAGGTACAGGGAAAACTAGTCGCCATGATGGGGGACGGAACGAACGACGCCCCGGCGCTGGCTCAAGCAGATGTCGCCTTGGCCATGAATGCCGGCACCCAGGCCGCCAAAGAAGCGGCCAACATGGTCGACCTCGACAGCGATCCCACAAAACTCATTGAAGTAGTCGAAATTGGCAAGCAACTGTTGATGACCCGTGGCGCGCTAACGACCTTTTCGATTGCCAACGATGTGGCCAAGTATTTTGCCATCATCCCCGCGCTATTTGCCGGAACACTGCCATGGCTGAAGAAAATCGATATTATGCACTTACACTCGCCGACCTCGGCCATTCTTTCGGCAGTGATTTTTAATGCCTTAATTATACCAGCGTTAATTCCCGTCGCGCTCAAAGGCGTTACCTATAAGCCGCTGGGAGCTGATGCGCTATTGCGTAGAAACTTGCTCATTTGGGGACTAGGCGGCGTGATCTTGCCGTTTATCGGCATCAAACTTATCGACGTCATTATGGTCGCTCTGCATCTGGCAAGCTGATCGCGGTCATCCATCCTGAAAACATTTTATGGTGTCGTCCATGTTAAAAATCATTTCCAAGAGTTTGTGGTTATTGCTGCTTTCGGTGATTATTTGTTGTGTCATTTACCCGGCCATAATGTGGGCCATAGGCCAAGCGTTCTTTCCATTCCAGGCGAACGGCTCGCTTTTGAAGAGTGATGGCACGCCCACCACGAAGGCCAGCGAAGCCGTCGGTTCGCTGCTGATTGCCCAACCATTTACCAAGGATGAGTTCTTCCAGCCCCGACCGTCCGCTTGTTCCTACGATGCCTCGGCATCCAGTTCCTCCGCGCTGGCCGCCTCCAATTACACTCTGCGCAATCGGGTGGCCACGGCAATTGGCCCGCTGGCCACGTACAAAAGCGGCGCCAATACGGGCAAGCCCGTGGGGCCTGACATCGAAGCCTGGTTTAAGGACGATAAATTCCAAGGCAATCCGTCGATCGTGGCTCAATGGGCCGACACCCACAACGGCGTCGCTCAAGCCTGGGTGGGAACAACGTTTGACGAAAAGAATCCCACGCCTCAACAACAATATGTGCTCGACTGGGAAAAGACCCATGCCGACATTGTCACTAAATTTAAGGCCGATAACCCCGACAATCAAAGTCCATCTCCTTCGGACCTGGCGGTCGTTTTCTTCGACAACTTCAGCAAGGAAAATCCTGGCAAGTTTTTGTCGGCAGTCACTAAAACAGGCGCTGACGGCAATTCGACAACCAGTATGCAACTGGTGACCGACGGTTCCGACATCCAATCGACCTTCTTCGATCTATGGCGACAGGATCATGCCGACGCCGACCTGCAAGATGTTCCCGGCGATATGGTAACCACCTCCGGCTCCGGTCTGGACCCACATATTACGCTCGATAACGCCCTGTTCCAGCTCGATCGTGTGGCCGCCGCTTGGGCGAAGGATTCGGGCAATGACGAAGCCAAATTGCACAAAGAAATTGAATCGCTGCTAAAGAGCAAAAGTACCGCGCCGCTGGATGGAATGGCGGGCGAACCCATCGTCAATGTGTTGGAAATGAACCTTGCTCTTCAAGCGCGATACCAAAAACAAACGCCAGAAGGCAAGTAGCGCCTCATGCCACCGCCTGGCTGATCGCGCGAACACCTCTAGCCGGAGTCTCTTGCTCGGTCCCCACTAAAGTTCTTCAGGCTGCACACCTGGGTGGCAAGATCGAGCGAGAACTCCGGATTTTCACTCCGAATTAAGTTCTGTATATGCCACCGGCTGAACAAAACTCCGACGGAACAAGCTTTTTGATGTCGAGCCTGGAGCGTCGAATTGTCACGCTGCTGTTCAACGTCCATCACGTTTTCTGCTTGGCGTTGTTGATTTGCACGTTGAACACGAGGATTGGAATAGCATTAATTTGCTATGGTTTGACGGTTGAGCTTGTCATCCTAGCGCTGCGCATCACCGATGGCCGAAATGTACGCTACGAATCAGCTTCATGCTTTGCCCACGACCGACCATGAACCAACCCTGCAGTCGCCATCCTCCGACGCTGACGGACGCAGCGGTTCGACTGAACCATTGAGCGACTTCCCTTGAAAGACTGGAATGGACTTGCTAACTATTTACGGACTGGTGGCGGTCGGCCTCATGCTGGTCTTCTATGCGGCTGAAGCTCGATCGCACTGGTTTGTGTTGGCCTTTGCAATCGCCTGTTTGATGGCTTCCAGCTACGGCTTTCTGCAAGGCGCATGGCCATTCGGTTTGGTCGAAGCGGTGTGGTCGGTCCTCGCCGCACGCCGATGGTGGCTGCGTCTGAAAACCGCCGATCGACTCGCGGATTTTCACCGCATAGTTCAATCCGGCGCAACATCGTCTGGGAATTCAAGGCTGGAGTCAGAGATTCAAGACCGGACCCCCTGCAAGTTGCGACAATAGTTCATCCAGCAGCTCAAAATTCGAATTCGAGCCGTCCAGCAACAAACTTTTAGACGCTGAACTGCTGGAATTGAAGGTTTCCGGCGGCAAGTAAACAATACCCGTTGTGGCGCTGCTGCCGACCGATTGCGTCGTCGTCGAAGTTGCCGGTGAATTTGTTGGGGTACTATTCAGGCTACTCGCTAAGGGAACGGCGGCGACAACCAGTTGCGGACTGGCGCTCGAATCGGACCCAATATTGATGGCTCCATTGGCACTCGTGATTAAATCAGCCAGTATCAACGCTCCTGAAAGATCATCAGCGGAGTCTCCGCTGATGGTCAAATTTTTGTTCCCGGCAAAATACAACTTCGCTTTGGGAGCATACACAATGCCGGTCAAGTTGAACGTGCCACCGGAAATAACGATCGGCGCCGTCGATGTGCGATTCTGGAAGATGACGATGCCCTGATAAGTCCCATCCGTGGGCGCGCTTAAAGTTACCGTGGCATTAGGAGCGATGGCGATGCTGTCGGTCGATTTCTTCGGAGCGTTATAGATTGTCACTCCTTGGCCATTCAGCTTTGCCGAACCGCTGATCGACAAACCGCCCCCTTGCAAGTAATAAACCCCAGGCAGCAGGGTGACGACGGCGCTCCCGGAAATTTTAATTCCTCCGCTGTACGTCCCCGGCGACAGCGTGAGCTGGGTCTTGCCGGATACGTTCACCGCTTTGTGCACGGGCGTAGGCGGCGTGGGCGCGACGAGCGCAGCCAGCGGATCGACCAGCGGCGCAGGATGAGCAATCACGCCTTGATATTTCCCCCTGCCCGACTGGCTCAGTTTGCCCGTCACGTCGATTTCCGTCGCCGAAATATTCCCGTTTCCGGTTTCAATGCCGGCTTTGGAGCTTTTGGAATTGATCACAATGTCGCCGCCCGTCACATGGACGCCGCCGTTGCCGGAATTCGTGAGCGCGCCGCTTCCGGAAGAATCCAACAGCAACAGCCCCACGTCGCCCACGTCGTTCGGGTTGCCGACGTTGACATTGGCCTGAACTGTGACGCTGTCCGAGGGATTTGTCAGCGATGTAATTTTTACCTGCACCGTACCGTGACCCAGCGTTATCGAATCTGTCATCAATTCCAGAACGCCTTGACCCAAGCCCGGTAAAAAGAACGTGGGAATGGACTGCGTGGGCTGACCGTCCAAACCCATCAGCATGGCCGTGACTGGGCCGCTGGAGCCGACAATCGTTGCCGAGTACGAATCCAAAGTATTTCCTATGTTGTTGACATTGAGGAAAAAGTTGGCGGTTCCGGGGGTCAGCAGTGTTTGCGAAGCAGGCTGGAACGCGGCACTCAAACCTTGGCTGGCGGCAATCGTCAAATTGGAAGTTGCGCTCGACGTGACCGCCGCATTGGCCGCCGACGTCGCTTCGGCGGTTAACAATAAATTGCCGGCGTCGGCAAAATTCACCGCTGGCGTGGTAATGTTCACCGTGCGCGAGGCTCCAGCGGCCAGCGTGATTGAGGTGCTTGCCAACGCACTCACCAGAGCCGCCGGCCCGGCTAGCGAAAGATTGAACGTGTCGCTGGCCGTGCCCGTATTCGTGACGGTCATTTGGAACGTTGTCCCCGGAGCGCCCGCCCCAGGACTAAGCGTCACATGCACTCCGCGCGTGACAACCGTTAATGTTCCGCCGGCGGAAGATGTAATCGACGAATCCGTCGTCGACGTCCCTTTCACCTGGAAGGCGTACGCTTGGGCCGCCAAGTTTGTTGCGGCAGTCAAAGTGAGCGTTACGTCGCGGAAGTTGCCAGCGCCAGCAGGCACATCGACGCTGTTTTGCGCAAACGCGGCCGTCACGCCGATCGGCAGACCGGTGACTGACAAAGCAAAAGTATCGTCGGCGTTGCCAGTATTGGTTAACTGAACGGTATACGTGGCCGACGTTCCCCGTCCAACGGTCGCCTGAGCCGGCGTTAGCGCTACGACTAGACCATGAGAATTTGGGTCGGGCGGCTGCGGCGCTCCTTGAAGCATTAAATCACCTTGCACCGAGGACATCGCGCCGTTGTTGCCCGCGGCGGTCACGCTGAAGCCGTAATCTTCGGCAGCCGCGAACGAATCGGAAGTCAGCGTTAGCGCGACGTTGGTGGAGCTGTTGGCGGCCACCATCACCGTTGATGTCAAATTCACCCAACTGGTGGTCACGCCTTGAACCGATAGGGTATAGGTTACCGCTTGGCTCGTCGGATTGGCCAAATTCACTTCGTACGACGCCGCAGCTCCTGGCGCCACGGTTTGCGTAGTGGGAGTCAGACCGATAATTTGATCGGCGGTGACAAACTGGTCGGGCAGCGTCACTGTGCCCGCCGTGCCATCACTCGTGAATGAAACCATTCCATCCTGCGCCACGGCCAGCGCTTGGCCCGGCTGCAAGCCAGTCACAGTCGATTGCCACGTGATCGTCTCGCTAGATGACGACGGAGTCAAAGTCGTATCCCAGACGATTGTGGTGTATGTAGCGCCTGGCGTAATGCTGGTCGGAGTCACGCTGAACGAATTGGGCACAATCGACACACCGGCGTTGGGCACATTGACCGAAATGTGAACCGGAATGGCGCCCGTGCCCCCCAGCTTGTAAATCAAGAGGCCATCGTCGCCGGTGGCGTAAAGATACGTGCCGTCGGTGGCCAATCCGCGAATTTGCCCCGGCAAATCGAGCTTCTCCACAACTTTAATGTTCGTTGGGTCGCTGGCGTCGACGACAATCAATTGCGGCGTGTCGGTCGTTTCCCCCAAGCTGGCAAACGCAAACAGGCCATTGCCCAGCGAAACGGGCTGGGTCATGCCGCGCGCCGAGCGGCCGAGCGTTTGGGTATGCAGTACCGTCGGATCGCGTGGATTCGAAATGTCGACCGTGGCCATCACAATGTCGCCGGTGGGGCCGATGTCGCTCTCGCTGGTGAACGGAGTAAGCCAACCTCCTTGCGAGGCCAGCACAAAAGCGGTATCGCCGTTTGTGGCAATGCCCTGCACCAGTGTCGTGCCGGGAATGTCGAGCGTGTTGACGACTTTGCTGGTGTTTGGCGCATCGCTGTTGATGTTATCCGGATCGCTCACGTCGATGGAGAGCAGTTCCCCTTCGCCGGTTTGCGTGGCGCTGCCGGTGGAACTGGTGCTGCCGACCAGCAGCGTGTTGGCGTTCGGCTGCACGATGCCAAACATGTTGAAGTTGCCGCCGTTCTGGAACAAAGGCGACTGCGAATTCGTGCCGTTCGTGTTGTACAAAATTGCATTGGTCGAAGGGGCCGACAAGGCCGACGGAGTGCTAATGTCGAACGAGATGACCGTGCCGTTTTGGGCCGTGATGGTGTTCGTCGAGGTGTCGAACACCACCTGGTTATATGTCGCGTACAAGTGCTTGCCGTCGGGGCTAACGACAAAATTGCTGAGCAGTTGATAGTTCGGAAAAATCGTGTCGTCGCGACCTGGATCTTGCGCCGTGCCGAACACCCCGCCCAAATCGTAATCGGTCAGGCTGGAATTGTTGTCGACGGCAATGCTCGTGGGCGTGCCCGCGTCGACCGCAATCAGTTGACTGCCGACCACCGCCCCGCCTGTCTGTGGAAAATCCGATTGCGTGGCCAACAGCGTGGGCGCGGTCACATCGGACGTGCTTACCGTGTAAAGCCCGCCGCTGCCAAACACGTACACCACGTTGCCGTTGACGGTAACGCCGTCAAGCACGCCACCGCTAAAACTGTTGGTGGAGTGCGGATCGCTGTCGGGCAATTGGCCCACCAGCGTGAGCGGCGGCGCGATGTTCACTGTGCTGTCGATTTGCAGCGTGTTGGTGATCGTGCTCGTGCCCGGCGGCAGCGTTGAAGACGAGACCGATTCACTGGCAGTCACCGGACTGCCGATCAGCAGCGTGCCGGTTCCCGTGGCGCCGGGAATGGGATTGCCCGACGTATCGGTCACGGTAACCGTGATCGTATCATCCCCTTGTGCAAAGCCGGTCGTGTCGAGGTTGCCCAAGTCCACCGTGCTAAGCGTCGTTAACACGTTGAGCGTGGTCGTCACCGGCGTCGAAGTGAACAGCACGTTGTTGCCGGAGTCGGTGACCGTGAAGTAAACCTTGGCTTTTTGCTGCTGATTTACGGCATTGAGAATGCCTGCCTTCACATCGACCATATCGCCGGCCTGGGCGAATGCCGGGCTGGGCGTGACGCTGGTCACTTCCACCAATGCCGGCGGCACGGTGAACGAGCCCGTGACCGACCGCGTGATTTCCGCAGCCCCTTCGGCGGTGGCTGTAACCGTAAAACTGAAGGGCGATATAGCGGTCGTCGAGGTCGAAGTGATCGTCAGTGTCAATATGGATGGGCCACTGGTGGGCGTGGCCTGGCCCGAATTTAGCGTAACGCTTTGCTGCGAGAACACGCCGGTCACTCCGCTGGGCAAGCCTGCGACAGACAGATCATATGTGGTGGTTTGGCTGCCGGTATTTTGCAAGTTGATTTGATACTTCACCGGCTGCTGCGGTTGGCCAACTTGACTGGTTGTGACCAACGCTAGGGTGAAGCCGTGGGCCGCTTCGTCGGCCAAAGTGTTGGCCAACGTCGTCAAATCGTTGCCCAACTGCAAAGTGGCTGATTGAACGGTGGCAGCCGTGGTGGCTTGGGCCAATGCGGTTCGATCGGCCGTCAGCGCCGGCACCAACGGCGCTAAAAACGGATCGGGTGGCAACAGTCCAATGATTGCATCCAGCGCCGCCAGCGCTTGGCTGTTAAACACGGCGCTGGTGGGCGTTTGCGCCAAATTCGTCAGGGCTTCGCTCAAATCCTCCAAGCGAAGACCTAACGGTGTATCGCCAAGCTGGCCGGCAATGGTTGCGGCCGATTCCGCAGAATCCGCGCCCGGAGCGGCGAGGTGCACGACAATCGTAAACGGATCTAAGACGGTCTGCCCAACCTGCGGTGTAATGACAATGTTGTAATCGGTATTGAGAGCCAAACCGGCGGCAGGGCTTATCGTCAGAGCTTGGGTGATGGAGTCGCCAGGATTTATCGTTGCCGATGTCAATCCACTGATGGCAATTCCTGCTGGCGTACTGACATCGAATGTCACATTTGCTGGAGCATTTCCCACCGAATTGATCGTCAATTGAGTCTGCACGCTTTGGCCAGGAGCTGTCGAAGGCGACACGTCGGAAAGGCTGAACGTCGCTGCCTCAACACTGGGCATTGGAACAGATTCGTCGAGACTAGCCGTGACACTTGGATCGGCCACGCTGCTTACACCAACGTCGAACGGCAATGAAGTTCCCGGCGCAGGCAGCGCCCCCGTCGGCTCCAAAAAAATGGAAGTTTCGCCAACGGCGCCGGCCGGAATGTACAGTTCTGGCACGGACGAAATCACGTCCACTCCCGGTGCAAGGTCGGTCAAATTAATTTGAAACCAGCCGTCCGTTCCCGTCAGATTCTTAATCCCGATCTTGTACACGGTGTCAAGAAACGCGCCATTATCGGGCACGGTGAACAATGGATCGGGCTCGACGTCAACGGCCAATCCGGTTTCGCCGTGGGTACCCAGGTCGGCAAATTCCGGCGACTCGCTGGCAGGGCTATATAATTGGTCGCCGATCGCCGGATCTTTAGCAAGATTGACCTTCGCGAAGCCATGCGTATTCGCCAAGGTGGTCCTCGCTTTGAACACAATTTCTTCGACCTGCACCAGATAACGCGACTCGGTAAGTAATTTCAAAGATGTTTCCAGAAGCGGACCACAATCGTTGATGATTAGCTCCAGCGCTTCCAGGGCCACTTGCTTTTGCTGGCGGGTCTTAGCGTTTTGCAATTGCAACAATGCCCGATCGACATCCTGCCCCTGGCCGATTTTGCCGAACAACGTGCGAAGCTGGGGAACAATCGGCAAATCTTTTGGTTCCTCGACGCCATGTGTACCGTCGTCCAACACAACTGTCGTGTCTCCCGTGGCGCCATCGATTTCAATCCAAGCAATGCGATCTTCTCCATTGATGCTCACCGGCATGTTCGGCGTCAAAATTAAATTTCCTTCCTGCGCCGAAGACTCGATGCGGTCGGTGGCTTCTGCCGGAAGGTTCAAGGCCGTCAGATCGGAAATATTTTGGGAGGTAATGGGCACGAGTGAAGCGCCGGATTGAGAAAGCGCCTGCGTCAGAACCCCGAGGGAACTGATGCCTGCCTCGCTGGGATCGGAAGAATCAAAAAATCCGTCCTCGACCACCTTGGCGCCGATGCCATTGATAAATCGAATCGCATCTTCGGCAGACTTTGCCTGCAGCGGACTCGCCAGCGTTCTCTCGGAGTATCTCAAAATGTCAATGGATCGACTGATGGTTGAATCGCCGGTATCCGGATCGATATTTTCCATTTGCGTCACGGCCACAAAGCTGAGCGTATCCGGATATACGCGCGTCAAATACGTGCTGGCCATGAAGTCAGCAGCCTGGCCCGATTTGTAGATTTGCTCTCCCGCGAAGGCAGAAGTCGCTTGCATGCCAAACTGCTCCGTCAGTTGGAGCGCGCTCTGCAATTCAGGAGAATCCTGCGGCAGATCGTTAATGTCCGCCGGCAGAGCGTCGACTTCACTCCCAAGCTCCTGAAGCGCATTCATCTGCGCGTCCAATGGCTGTTCCGACAAACGCCAACCCGAGAAATCGACCGTCACAAAATCTTGATCGGTCCAGGCGGGGCCTTGATTTGGCTGCACGCTGATCGTGGCTCCACTGCCGCCGTTTTGGCGAGCAACATAACCGATGCGGTCGAGCAAAGTTTTATCCTGGGTTTCGGTTTGCGTTCCGCCGCCGATCAGCGGGTCGCTGGTTTGGATTTCTAAAAATAACCCCGTAAGAATCTGACTGCCAAACGGAAAATTCGTGATGATTTCCTGATACGAAGTCCCGATTCCCAAGGGGTCGTCCGACAAATTTCCATCGCGTTCGTTGACCAGCAAATAGGGGGTGTAAGTATAAGTGGTGTACGAGAACCCTGCGGAAACCGAATTGCTGTCGACATATTGGCCTAGTGTCAATGAAGCTCCTACCAGCTCCACAGAATCGAAATGCTCCTCCAGCACGGTCGCATCATCCTGCGATGATCCGCCGCCGGTGAGCGCCCCGGATCCCGGCGTAGTTAGCTCACGAACTAAACTTATCGTTACTTGATGCCGCAAGGCCTCTGGAACCTCGGTGAAGGTTTGGTCGCTGGTGCAAAATGTTTGGCCAACGACTGCCTGCGAGAAAAGCGTATCGGCCGCCTGGAAGCCCGAACCAGCATCAAACTGCATCCAATAATGATCCTGCGTTTCCGCCAAAAGTTGCGGATCATTAGCAGGGTCGGCCTTTTCCACGCCGGGTGCCACATAACCAAAGACCCTCAGTGGCGCAGGGAACATCGACAAGATCAACTGTTGCGACAACGGTTCGGAAAGCGTGCCGTGTACATATTCCGCAGGAATTCCGCTGGCGCGCATAAGCGCCACGCCCAGGCTGGCCACATCCAACGAGTCACCGGCATTGCTCCACAATGTGCCGCGCGCCCCGCGCAACGAACCGACGTAAGATTCATAGCCGATGTTCGTCTGGAGAAAATTGAAAATCTGCTGCGGATCGTAATTCAGTGCAGCCGCTTCTTCTTGAATGTACGGATCGGTCGTGTTGGCATCGAGTGTCGAAGCCAGCAGAGCGGGATCAGCAAGACTTCCGCTGCGCAAAGTGGCGGCCGGTGTTGAGTTGGAAACAGCGGCGGCGTCGAGCGTGCCGGACGCTTGCGCACCAGTGTCCAACTGCAACGGAATTGAATTGGCCAGCGACACGATAACCGTCACGCTGGCACTTTCGAAGCCGTTAATTGTTCCCAGGCTCCACGCTAAGTTTTGGCCGCTTTGATTCGGCACAATCGAGGCACTGGAAAACGTCACGCCCGATTCCAGCGTGTCGGTCAGCGAGACACCCGCGATCGGATCGGCCTGCTGGTTGTACACCGTGAAGGTGAGCGTTTCTTGCTGGTTCTGCACGTCCCCTGCAAAGTAGGACGACAGAGTGCGCCCCACCACCAGCGCCGGCGTGCTACTCAACATCAGCCGCGGCTCGAGCACTTCGGCATATCCAACCAAACGTGTGAGACGGCACAATCGGCGCGAACCTTGGCAAGCAAATCGCCTGCGCTTGCGAGTCGTGCCAAACATGAATGGACTCCTCGGTGTCAATCATTTGATGATTGCATGTGAGCAACCGTCCGCCCCAAGTTGGTCACATTTCGACGCCTATTTCGGCAATCGAACGGTATTATTGTGGTCACATTTTAGCCACTTAGCAAGCATTATCAGGGGTTAAATTTGTACCGGTCCCCGCCTGAAAATTTGACCCCCCGAATCGCGAGAAGAAGAAGCCCAGCCAAGTAGAAATGAGAAGGGCAGTTTTTATGACATCATTTTTGCATCGCCACGCTGTGATGAAAACGACGCCAGGGTGAAAAAGGCCAACGTGACGGTGATCAAAAGTGATAGGATACTTCAGCACAAACGGGGTACTTGAATTCTACCTATAATTGGGGACGTGCCGTCCTAGCATAAGGCTTTTATGATTAGCATCGAGTCCCTGAATTGTTTATTGATCTACAAGATCACGCCAATCCGGTGCGCTATCGAACTATTTGGCTCAGGCTGTGGGGTGAATCTGATACAAGGTGAAATCCATTATTCTCTCTGACAGCAATGTCCAGTTGATGTGAGATGCGCTGCTCTAAAATCCCAATGATTGATGTAGTGAGTGTGGTCGTGATCGTTGTCGCGGCCAATTCGAACGTTGCAGCTCAGCATGCTCCTTCCGAAAAATATGTTTGGAAGAACGTGAAGATCGTTGCCGGCGGCTTCGTAACCGGTATTGAATTTAGCCCCAAGCAACCGGGCTTAGCGTACTGTCGCACGGATATCGGCAGCTTTTACCGCTGGGATAGTTCACTCCAACAATGGACACCGCTGTGCGATTGGTGTGGTGTTTCAAACTTAATGGGGGGCGAAAGCCTGGCGACCGATCCAGTCGACCCCAACAAACTGTATCTCGCCGCAGGCATGGGTTCGCGATCTTCCGCCGCAATTATGCGATCCATTGATCGGGGAAAAACCTTCGAGGTCATTCCGGTTCCCTTTGCGATGGGAGGCAATGAGAATGGTCGTGGCTTGGGAGAGCGCCTGGCGATTGATCCGA
This sequence comes from Pirellulales bacterium, assembly GCA_035499655.1. Lineage (NCBI taxonomy): Bacteria > Pseudomonadati > Planctomycetota > Planctomycetia > Pirellulales > Pirellulales bacterium. The sequence continues at coordinate 8,589 of DATJYL010000023.1, read as the reverse complement.
ATTCACCGAATATCCTTTATTTCGGCTCGCGCCACGACGGATTGTGGATCAGCCGCGACTCGGCCAGCACTTGGCACAAAGTCCATGGTTTTCCCATCAAAGGCTCCGACAACCAAAACCAGGACGCTGGCTTTGGAAACCGCGGTCTTGGCTTCGGCGCCGGCTCCAACGTCGGGCTCAGCTTCGTGGTCTTCGATGCGTCAAGCAGCCTGCCAGGCTCGCCGTGCCAAACCATTTTCGTCGGCTCAACCGAGCCCGGCGATTCACACTTGTTTTGCAGCACGAATGCTGGAAGCTCTTGGGAAGTCGTCGCCGGGCAGCCTCCTCCTACCCTGGTGCCCCGTCATGCAGAACTGGATTCCATGGGCATGCTGTATATTTCCTACGGCAATGGACCCGGTCCAAATAATATTACAGATGGCGCCGTATGGAAGCTGAATACCAAAAATGGCGAATGGACAGACATCACGCCATTGACTCCAAAGCACGATGGGAACCCAGGTTTTGGTTATGGAGGCTTGAGCATCGATCGCCAGCATCCGGGTACTCTTGCAATCGCAACCATCGACCGTTGGAATCCGACTGACGATGTCCTGCGATCCACGGATGGTGGAAAAACTTGGAATTCAATCAATGCCCAAGCGCATCTGGACATTTCGCGCTCTCCCTATCTTTCATTTGGAGCCGCAGAACCAAGATTTGGCTGGTGGATGGATGCCCTGGCCATCGATCCGTTTAATTCCAGCCACATGGCCTATGGAACCGGCGCTACGATTTACGCCACCAATGATGTAACTCTTGCCGACGTTCATCAGGCCACTCATTGGTCAGTCTGGGCTGATGGCATTGAAGAAACCGCCGTGGCCCACCTCCTCAGTCCTAATGAGGGAGTACATTTGATTAGCGCTCTCGCCGACATTGGCGGGTTTACGCATGATGATCTCGATCTCTCGCCACCCACGGGCATGCACAAAAATCCCGTGTTCGTCAGCACCTATTCGGTTGATTATGCCGAAAAAAATCCCAACGTGGTCGTGCGCTCCGGCACCGGCAAAGATGGCGGAATGGCGTATTCAGTGGATGGCGGACAAACGTGGTCACCACTGCACGGTCCGGCAAATTCCGCCATCAATCAGGACAATCGTGGTTTCGGTCGTGGTGGACATACCGGCGGCCTGGTTGTTTCGGCAAACGGATCGACGTTTATGTCTCTGAGTGGCACTCCGGAGATCACCCGAGATCGCGGCACGTCGTGGACAGCCTGCCAAGGTTTGCCGGCCGGCCTGCGTCCCCTGTTTGATCGAGTGAACCCATTGAAATCTTATGCCCTCGACGTAGACCACAAACAAATCTACATCAGCACCGACGGTGGTGCTTCTTTCCAAGCCAATCCTTCGGAAATGCCAGACTTGCCCGTCAATAGCGGCAACGTCAGGCGTGGTGTGCCAGGTGGCAGTCGCTATGGAACGGGAATCGTTGCCACACAGGGGATGGAAGGAGACCTGTGGCTGATTGCCGAGGGCATCTTGGCCCACTCTGTAGATGGCGGTGCTACTTTCATGCAATTGACCGCTGCTCCGGTCATCATGAGCGGTGATCAGAATTTCGGCTTCGGAAAAGCAGCGCCGGGCAAGGATTACCCCGCACTATTTGTTGCCGGAAGCTACTTGGGAGATACCGGGATATTCCGCTCGGACGACAGTGGACACATCTGGATGCGCATCAACGACGATCAGCATCAGTACGGAACCAGGTTCCGCGCGGTGACCGGCGATCCGCGCATCTACGGCCGTGTTTACGTGGGAACCGATGGTCGCGGCATCGTTTACGGTGATATAGCGCCATAGATGCAGCCCCTCCATCACCAGGCGCCGTCATCTGCTACCGCAGTTCGACCAATGAAAATGAGTTCTGTCCCAGACTCATCGTAAAAGTGAGACATTGCTCCACCCAAGAACTGTTGAGTAAGTCGTAACCTTCCTGATCGTGACCTCTCAGCCTTTGTCCCATCTGAAATACATCGCCACGGACCGGTCAAAACGATCACACCATTGATCGACTTCAACCAAGGTTGCGAGTCTCTGTTCTGTGGCGCTGGACAAGATAGGGTGGCTAACGGGACTTGAACCCGTGACCCCCAGATCCACAACTGGAGTTTTGTACACCACAGAAAACCCGAAATTATCCGAGAGATCTGTGCATTCTATCCATTGCCGAGGACATTTCAAGTCATTTCAAACTAGTGCAACAATCTCGGGAGTTTTCAGTATTTCGGAAAGCCAAACCGGTAGTCTACCGGCGCGATGGGATCGGATGTCAGGTTAGGCAAGTCGTTTGCGGATGCCCCTTGGGACATGGACGATCACCATTACCCGATCATCGTCGCAGCGATCTCAAGGGTGCAAAGCCGTGTCACGAGTCCGAGTATTAGCGCCATGCCACCACCAAGCTCGACCGCAACAGCTAACGTCTGAAAGACAGACGGTGCTATGGCCCCAGCTCCTTGGATTCTGAATCTGCTGCCAGCCGTGAAACAGGCAAGCAACGCCTACCACTAGGCGAAGAACGAGCAGGCCGGCTGAAGCAGCCCATCCTGCCCAAGGCCGAATCAATTGATGACGCATTGCCTGTCACCGCCTCCCTTGGGTCTACCGACGTATTGTTGCCTTCCTTATTTGCCTGAAGCGACATTTTACAACCCTGACCAGCCACGACAATCGCGCCATTGCTTGCCCGAAGCCGCGCGAGCAGCTTGTGAATGTCGAGCGACGTGGTAATCGCCTGTCCCTAACCATCCCGGTCTGGCGAAAAATTGCGCGCACACGCGCTCATTCTTGCGCAATTTTCATATGGGACAAACGGCCTACGATGAGTTGCGTTCACGTTCATTTACCGCCGGCACCACACCATGATTGATTTAAAAACGGAAACTTTGCTGACGCTTTCCCAGGCCGCGGCGCTGCTCCCTGGCCGGCCAAGTACGGCCTCCCTTTGGCGCTGGCGGAAAAAAGGCGCCCGTGGCCGTCGATTGGAAAGCTTGGTGCTTGGTGGGAAAGTTTTCACTAGCGTTGAGGCTCTGCAGCGCTTTGCGGAGCAGCAGGGCGGAAGCGAAGGACTGATAATTCGCTCACCGATGCAGCGAGAGCGCGCGATCCGCAAGGCGGAGAAAGAACTCAGAAATCACGGAATTTAATCGCGAAAAAGGGCGACGCAAGGTCGAGAATGAGCACAAAAAATCCAAGAGACCCAAGAACAAAGGAAACAAAATGAATCAACAGAAAAAACACAAGGTACGTCGAAATTCTGAGTCAGAAAACATGATTGTCAGCCGATCTCGCGTGGCCGAATCCACCGAGTTATCAACGAACACGGACAGGGAGCTGGAGGAATGCGCGGTCGGTATTGCTGCGGCTGGGGCAAAGACGATTGAAAGCATGCTCGAAATCTGGCGACTGTTGAAAAAGGTTCATGACCTATTGGCGAAGCGCGGCAACGGTGTCTTCGAAAAGTGGGTAAAGGAGCACTGTCCGTTTACCCCGGCGTGCGCGCGAAATTACTTACGCGCGGAGAGGACGTTCGGCAGCATAGATCCGAAAAGCCTTTGCGGATCTTTTACGCTTGAGGCTATGTATTATCTCAACCGGGAGGCGACGCCCAAACCAGCATTCACCGCTGCGCTTAGGCTCTGCAAGAAAGGGAAGCGTGTCACGCTTGCAGAGGCGAAGAGAATCGTGGCCAAGTACACACTTGAGGAAGCTGAGGGTGGAAACTCCGACGAATCCAAAGGCGAACGGGAGACTTCCGAAGGCAACGAGGCAAGTGACACGGCTGAGGACTCTGGGACAGGGGACGAGCAGGACGCCGATGCAGGCGGCGATCAAGACGCCGAGCCGACGGCCGATGGTGAGCAGTCTTCCGCAGACGATGCCAGCGCGGAGACGGCTGACGATCAGTCGGATCTTGCGGAGTTTGCCAATGAAATCAGTACAGTAATCGAAGTGTGGACGATCGCCGGCCGAATCGACGAGCCAGCGAAATTTGCCAACGTCCTCCGCGGCATTGCTGACGAACTTGATCTGGGTCCTTAACTCACTGACTTGCGAACTCAAACCACTGAAGCCCTCATATGCCACCCCCCAAGAACAATCCCGAAAGCCCTCTGATGAGGGTTCGACTGGAGGAACGACCGACGAAAAATCTTCCCTGCCAGGGTTCGCTGCAGAGGTCCGAAGCGTCGTCAACCTTTGGCGTGAACTCTGTCGCGTCGATGAGCTCCCAGGCTTTGCCGACGAACTTCGCAGAATCGCTGATGAGCTCGAGCAAAATCAATAACCATTTTCTCGCCACCTAACGCCACCGGTTTCCAATTCGTCGTTACATCGCCCTTACGGCTGCTCTGACGAACGTAACTCCTCCTCCTTCCTTGGCGCCCGTGCATTATTTGATTCAGGCTTCCCTCACACATATGCAATCACTGCAAGACCCCTCGGCGACTATTTATCGAACATCTGTTTTGCGACACCTCACTAGTTCTCGAATTACAATCGCGCTGGACACGGAATTCCAATTCGCACACACATTGACCATCCAGGCAGCTGCGCGTCTGGGGCCTCGAGTATTGGTCCAACTTTATCATTCGCCGGCCATTCCGCCCCTGCCGAGCGACTTCGATCTCCAGCGGTACCTACCACGGACGGCAGGCGGATACGGCCGATTCTTTGAGACGCTGAAAGTGCGGCCGGCGAAGCGAATGCACTCGGGGTTGTCACCGGTAGGTCTGCTAAATGATCTCTTAAACTTACAACCGCCGCTGCTCCCAGTATCGCGCGAGGAAGGCTATGCCTTGCTGCCTCAACCGTCCAGCGAGGATCCTCCGGTAACACAGCGACTCCCTACCAGAATCCACCTGCGGTTGATTGGCCACTTCTGGCCGGCCGATTTCCTGAGAATCTTTGGGTGCGACTTCTACCGCGCTCTGCTCCAGCAGCCTTCACACCTACCGCCAGTAGCGATCAGCGATGGCAAAATCTTACGGTTCGAAACGAAATATTCCAGCTTCACGAACTTTCAGCCCGTAGTCCAATTCGCTCAGGACACCGACGGCGCGATCTACCCAATCACCCTGAGCTTTTGCGACACGCAGGCTCCGTTCGGATCGGCGAGCCTCGATTCCCACAGCCGTACATTTCTCCAGTTGGGCAAAAATGAATTGCTCGCCGACCAGGATAAAAGGGTAATGCTGAAAACCTACCAACAGCGAACACACGACGCGTATGGCTACGCGATTGTTGACGCGGTAAATACCTTGCTGGTCTACGAAGAGATGGCCAAATACGACCGAGCGATCTACCAACGATTCGACCATCCTGGCGGCATCGAAATGGCGCCCACCCTGGGAAGGCGAGTGGCAAATTTTTTGGTGGCGATGACCCAGGAACATGTCGCCAAGGACTCCCAGGTGCTGGCGGTTCCCCGGGATTTGAAGCAGCTCCTAGCCAAAGGTGGCTCCACGATCTTTAGCGGCGACCAGCGCGCCAGCCGATACGGCGAAACCACCGGCAAGATCCATGGCGGACTTTCCTATAGTCGCTCCCCCTGCGAATTTGCCCACTGCGCTCCCGGCATGCTCCGGGATGTCGACATGCGCCAATGTTACAACCGGATTGCGTCCCAACTCGATGTCTATTGGGGGCGGCCGGTGATATTCGAACCGGGTAGCCGCAAGCTGAAACTGCGGGACGCCGTCAAGATGGTCGAAGGATGCTGCCAGCAGGATGCCTGGTTCCTTCGCGTCACGGGGGATATTCAGAAGATTGCCAATACATTAATCCCGTCCACGGACGGAGCCCGGACCTCGGAAAACTACAAGAAGCGCCAGTCGGAAGCTGTGGCAGGCGCCCGCTTGTATTCACGGCGAATCGATTCCGGCGTGGTGACGTCGGCCACTTGGCTCATGATCCAGGCTTTGCCGGCCGCTGCACGGCGCGAATATGAAGCGTTGAGTGTCGACAGCCTCGTGATGTATCCCACCCAGTTCGTAGCCAACGATGGCGTTGCATTTGATGCCTTGGTAGATCGCCTTCGCCAAGAGCACCTTCCGTGGAAATCGTTGTTGGACCTGAAAGGGCGCAAAATCTGCCACGTGGAGACGCTCGACGAAGAGTACGCCTGCCTACGGTTTCCCTTGCACAAGAATGCCTCAGCACTGGCGCGCCTGCGCGATGAAGCCCAACAGCAAGAGGGAAAAGGATCCGGGCTGGCGGCGGCGCTCAAGCTGCAGGCCAATAGCCTCTACGGTGTCCTCGCATCCAACCATCTGCCGACTTGCAATGTGGTGGCGGCCAACCAAATTACGGCGCATGCCCGGGCAGCGGCTTTTGGCTTGATGATGGCGCTCAACGGGATTCAGGTAATTACCGACGGCTGCACTTTCCGGAAGGATCGCGTCCCCGCGTGTACGTTTGCCGAATGCCTGAGGCGGCAACCCGACTATCCGCTGCGCGGCGCTGATGAAGACTCCGGAATTCCTTTCCTGGACCAAGCGCAGGTGCCGGACGACCCCGTACAATTCAACCGCTGGTACCGCCAGCATGTGAAATCGTTCTTTGGCGTGACCGATGAGTACGACAAGGTTTTCGGACTGCACTCATTGCAGTTCAAAGAGGCGTCCTCGACCGGCGACGTCACATTTGACGCGCTGCTCTGCGACGGTTCCGGGAATTACCTTAAGTGTTCGCTAAACTCCCAGAACCAGCTGGAGCCCGTGGCTAGCGCCTTTCGCGGATACCGCCCCGAGTCCGTTGCGAAACTAATCCCCTGGCTGCTTCGGACGTACACTACGGACCGCTTCACCGGCCCTGCGCCGCTAATCTTGGAGAGAGGCCTGTTGAAGTTGGTGGACGCTAAACGCCAGGCGAAGAAGGCGCTGCGCCAGGGAATGGAGCCTGTCCTTCTACCTCTAGGTTTACCCGCCTACAAACTTCGCGATTATCGGATCTTCAAGCCGTCAGCTTTCGTCTTTCAGACGCCGGTACAGCGGCGGAATTTCGAACGACAGCTGGATCGGTTTAAACGGCGAACAGGCTGCGGGCTCGAGGTGTTGGCCCTTCGCCGAGGCTACGGCGACCGGCGCGCCAACTCAATCACCGACCTGGCGCAAGCCATCTACGAGCTCATTCAGAATGGGAAAAAGGATTTCTCCAAAGCACTGCATTGGAATCGTAATTTCGACGGGCTTGCAGAGCTTTCCGAAAAACATCGCCAGCTGCTCCATCAGCTGCGCCACAAGGCAACCGAGTGGCAGCGGAAATGTATTCAGTTAGCCGACTTCTCGGCGGACCATCCGGCGATGCTAACGGGCTGCCATTGCCGACTGCAGGATCCCGTGTTGGAGTAAGAGAATCTGTTCCGGCTGCATGCAAGGTCGAATAGGCCTTTCAGTGGAAACGCCAATTGGCGGGAATTCAGCATCCAACGGCTCGTCAAAATTCCCGCCAATTGCCCCCTTGAGTACGCACAGAGAGAATCCTGCATTTTAGAACTAACATACAAGGGAGGGAGGAGCGGGGCGATCCGCCCCCTCCTCCCGACCACCCAGCATGGCTCAACCGACGACACAGCCGTATCGGAGGCTGGTATCACTGCTGGCATCTTCGCAGCGCGAATCCCCAGAGGCTTGCGGTTGTGTTATCAACTGCTGGTGCAGAGGATCGCCTTTGACTCCCATACACAAACCGCAATCTCCTCTCAGCTGACGAAGCGGAATGTCGGTCGCAGTGGATGGGAAAGCCTGGAACGAAAAGGGATCGTGTCCTGGACGGAGAGTAAGAGGCCTGCGAGTTGAACAACCTCGACTGCGTGCTGTGGAGTTGGTGACAGGGGGGAATGCGGCTCGAAACGGCGGGTGAGCAGGATCAGATTTGTGGTTGCCTCCTGGGACGATGTGGCAATCAGCAGCGTCGCGGAGCTGTTGGCGAGCTAACCACAGCGGCTCCCCTGCGAAAACAGGGAGTAGATCCGCACGGCCCGCATTAAGGACCTGACCAGGGTGTCGTCTCGGCAGTGGAGAGTAGCGCCGTATTGGTCAGACAGAACGGGCTCGTCATCGCGACCAGCGGCGATAGAACTTGAGCATAGTTTCCGGAAAGTATGCCCAGCGGGAATCACGGACTCGGTCTACGGACCGGGGTTTGTGACATTTGGCGACGACAACATTCGTGCAGGCCAGCCGTCTCCGGCGACCTGGACCGTACGGCGGGGGTGGTTCCGAGGTGAGAACCATGTGGGCGTCATCCGGGGGCCGTAGACCAGCTGCTCAAGGTGCTCCGGACTCGACTATTGGCAGAGAAGGCCGTCGGCCTCGTCAGCATTCAGCGGTTGAATGGTTTCATCGCGGTTCGGACGAGGTGCGGTCGTCACCGTGCATGCTTCGGTGTGGGCCGACCGCCCTGCCGGCACGATTGCCGTGGGCATACTTTCCGGAAACTATGGGCTGCACCGTCGAGGTCCATTTGTGGAGCTGCCACCAGTCGGTGATTATGGAGGCCGTGACGTTGCCGAGGTTCATCGGCCTGGTGTCGGCCGTCTCCA
>DATJYL010000022.1 GCA_035499655.1 Pirellulales bacterium | reverse complement strand
TTGAGCAAGGCCGCCACCCCCCTATCCCCTTGGAGCAATCTCACCAAAAAGAGTTTGAACCAACGGCTGTCCTCGGGGGCGCCCAAGGCCGCGAACCACATTTGCCAATCCAAGCGGGGTTGATGGGGCGTGTTGCAGCGCGGCGGCTGCGACAAATCGCCCGGTTTCCAACGAAATGGGTACGGCTTCCAGGTGGCCCCGTCAGCGCTGCCTTCGATGAGTATTTCGGGGCGTGTTTCGGTCATCTGCCGAAACAGCCCATAGGAATTTACGAAATAGAACTGCGTAATGTCCAGTTCTTCGGCCAGTGAAAGCCCGGCTTCCGCATTAGGCGCCACGGCCTCCTTCACCTGGCCCAGCCCAATCAGCAGCGCCAAAGCGGCGAAGGGAAACAGCACAACGCTCCGCCAGCGCGTGGGCGAAGCCAGCACCGGCCAATCGGTCCCGCGAATCCGCCGCTGCAAAAACTGGGGCCACAGTTTGTCGTCCAAGAGCGTCAGGGCCAGAGCGATGGTCAGCAGATTGAAGAAGTTGTAATTTCCTGTGGCGGCAATCAACAGCATCAGCAGCGTGATGGCGCTGAGGGCGATAAATCGCAGCAGCCGCGGCCCAAAAAATAGCCACGGCGTTCCCAGCTCGACAACCAGCACAAACACGACCGACAGCTTTTGAAACCACTCCGGCAGTTTCGCCGCATACCAACTGGTCCACATCGGCAACGGCTGCGTCCAGTAGTGGAAATTTAATGCCGTCAGCGAATGCCATGTGTTCGGTAGCGGCAATCCGTCTGGCCCGAGCACGCCCGCGTTCCACGTCAGTTTCACCGCGCCCGATTCCAGCATCAGCCGGAACAGCAGCCACCAGAGGAGCCAGATCGCCAGTCGCGGTGGGTGCCGGTCGGCGAGAAACTTGGAGCGCACCACGAAGGGCGCTAAAAAAATCGCCGCGAAACCGGTTTCCAGCAGCAAAATATCCCATTGAAAACCCAAAAATACCTGGCCCGCGTGAAAGAGCGAAAGATAATCCAGCCAGAGCAAAACCAACACGGGCAGAGGGAGCAGACCAGCGATCAGCATCAGCGACAACACCGTTCCGCCGGCGCATAGCACGTGCAGAAAACCGTCGTGCGGGTTGAGCCACGCCAGCGTGGGGAAATTCCAAACGGGCGAGAGGGGCGGCGTTTGTTGCGCAAAAATTTGCTTGAGCCTGTCGAGATGATCTGCCAGCGGCAGAATTCCGTGGTCGCCGATCAGTCCGTCGATTTGCACCCACAATGATACGAAGGCGATCAGATAGATCGCGCCCAATAACCGCAAAAACAGCGCGCTAGCGATGTGATACGTGGGCTGCTTTAAATCTTTGCCCCACCAAATTCGCCGGACCATACTCAGCGGCTGGCGATTGGCGGCCACGAAACGATACGCCAGCTCGGCCAGAAAAGCGAAAGGAGGCAGTCGGGTGTACATCCACAACAGCCAGCGCTTTCGCCCGCAGAATGCCATGGCCCTGAGAACCGCTTCCGCCCCGCGAGAAGCGCGGCCATCGACTTCGACAAAGTGTACAGCGCGGCCAAATTGTTTTTCGCTGATTTGCGGAAACTGGGCGCCGATTTCCTGATACGGAGCAAAGTTGACTTGTTGCCCAATCGCTTCGCGCCAACGGTTCACACTGGCCCGGCAAAACCCACACTGGCCGTCAAACACCATGACGGGGCGTTGAGAGTTTGGCCGTTCAAGCGGATTAGGCATATTAAATGATGGTGTTGGAAGTTTCGCTGTGATACACTCAACGCCGCGTGGCAACCCGCCCTACCCTTTCGAGGAGATCGAACCATGGTTCGCCTGTCTTGCGGTGTTATTTTAGCCGTTCTGGCAATTGTGGCGAGCAGCGACTGGGTTAGGCTTTCGCGTGCTGGGTCGCAGGATGCAGAATCGAAACCTGAATTGAAAGTTGTGAACACTTTAAAAATCGGGGGCGAGGGCCGATGGGACGACCTAACGGTCGATGCAGCGGCAAACCGATTGTATGTGACTCGGGGCACTCACTTGCAGGTGATCGATACGAATCAGGGCACGGTGATTGGCGATGTGACCGGTCTGCAGGGATGTCATTCCGCGGCCATCGTCAAGGACAAAAACTTGGGCTTTGTAACAAGCGGCCGCGAGAACGCCGTGGCGGTGTTCGATCTCGATACGTTCAAAGTGCTTCGCAAAATTAACACACCGGGCGCGGGCAGCCGGAACCCAGATGCCAGCGTGTACGACCCCGCTTCGCAAAAAGTATTTGTGTTTTGCGCCGGTGGCGATGCCTTAGTGATTGATCCGGCGAATTTGGACACCCCGCCGGTGACAATTACCTGCGGCGGCAAACTGGAATTTGGCCGGGCGGACGGCGCGGGCCACGTGTTTGTCAATGACGAAGATCACAGCCAAGTGATCGTCATCGATAGCAAGGCGCTGAAGGTCACGGATAAGTGGCCTTTAGAACCGGTGAGCGGGCCCAGCGGATTGGGGATCGATGTGGCACATCATCGGCTGTTTTCAGTGGGTCGAAATCAGAAAATGGCCGTGCTTGATTCCGACAGCGGCAAGCTGTTGGCCACAGCGCCGATCGGCAAAGGAGTGGATGGCTGCGCGTTCGATCCCAAACTGGGCATCGCATTGAGTTCGAACGGCGCGGATGGCACGGTTACCGCGGTATGTGAAAGTTCGCCGGGCCAGTTCAGCGCCGTGCAAACGTTACCCACATTGAAAACCGGTCGCACGATTGCCAACGATCCGCAGACGAGCCAGTTTTTCATTCCCGCCACGATACCGGCGGAGGGGGACAACCCATCGCAGTTTGGCGTTGTCGTGGTCGGAGCCGCGAAGTAGGCGATTCCGCCACCACCTCGCCAGAGCAGGCTGAAGCGCCTTACGGCATAGCGTTTGCGATGCTATGATTTTAGTCTTCGGTTTTCATTCGATTTTGCTGGTTTCGGCCCATAGATTAAGCTGGGCGGTGCTGCGCAAGTAGGCAAGTGCCGTTTTTCGAACTATCTTTCTGAGGGCTGTTTCCAGCGAAGGTCAAAGCGGACGGAATCGCGCATCCTCAGAGGGCTCCGTTTTCATGTCGATCCGTGTGGCGCTCAACCACCGCACGAGCTACCGCTACGACCGTCCAGTTGCGATCTCTCCGCATGTGGTCCGACTTCGGCCCGCGCCGCATTGTCGTACGCCCATTGTTAGCTACTCGCTGCGCGTGCGGCCGGAAACGCAATTCTTGAATTGGCAACAGGACCCTTACGGCAATTTTCTGGCTCGCTTTGTCTTTCCGGAACCAGCCAGCGAACTGAGCTTGGAAGTTGATTTGATCGCCGAGATGACGGTGATCAATCCCTTCGATTTCTTTTTGGAACACGACGCGATTCACTACCCGTTTTCCTACGATGACTGGCTGCGAGCCCAGTTAGCGCCGTTTTTGATGACGGCGCCTGTTGGCCCGCGTTTCCAAAGTTTTCTGGCGGCAGCGCCGCACAACCCCGCAGTAACACCGCAAGCATCTACGCGGACCGTAGACTTTTTGGTCGACGTAAATAGTTATGTGCATCGCTCGGTGAAGTACGTTATCCGCCTGGAGCCAGGCGTGCAGACACCAGAGCAGACGTTGGAAATGGGAACCGGTTCCTGTCGCGATTCCGCCTGGCTGCTGGTGCAAACATTGCGACACCTGGGCTTGGCCGCGCGATTTGTTTCCGGCTATTTGATTCAGCTCAAGCCCGATGTAAAACCGCTGGAAGGGCCTGCCGGGGCGGAACACGACTTCACGGATTTGCACGCCTGGGCTGAAGTGTACTTGCCCGGCGCGGGTTGGGTGGGCATGGACCCGACATCGGGTTTGCTGGCCGGCGAAGGACATTTGCCGTTGGCGGCCACGCCGGAGCCGTTTTCGGCGGCGCCCATTAGCGGCAGCGTCGATCCGTGCGAAGTGGACTTTAAGTTCGAGATGTCGGTGCGGCGCATTCATGAAGACCCGCGCGTCACGAAACCGTACACCGACGAGCAATGGACGCGCATTGAATCGCTGGGACATGAAGTCGACCGGCTGTTGGATGCGAACAACGTGCGGCTGACCATGGGGGGTGAGCCCACGTTTGTTTCCGTCGACGACATGGATGGCGCGGAATGGAACACCACCGCGCTGGGTCCGCACAAGCGAGAATTAGCTGGGAAATTGTTTTGCCGCCTGGCCGACCGCTTCGCCACCGGACCGCTGATGCATTACGGACAGGGAAAATGGTATCCGGGCGAATCGCTGCCGCGCTGGGCACTGGGTTGTTATTGGCGCTGCGACGGCGAGCCCGTTTGGCGAAAGCCGGAATTCATCGCCAAGGATGAAGTACATTACGGCTTCGACGAAAATCATGCCCAGCGGTTTGTGACGTCGCTGGCCGAACGGCTGGAAGTCGGCGCGGAGCACGCCATTGCCGCTTACGAAGACGCCTGGTACTACCTGTGGAAAGAACGGCGCTTGCCGGCGAACGTCGATCCGTTCGATTCCAAATTGGAAAATGCCGAGGACCGCGCCCGATTGGCCAAAGTTTTTGAGGACGGTTTGCAGAAAACCGTTGGCTACGCTCTGCCGCTGCGGGTACACACCAGCGGTCCGGACAAAACCGAGTGGGCAAGCGGCCCGTGGTTTTTTCGGCCGGAACGGATGTACTTGATACCGGGCGATTCGGCGATGGGGTACCGCTTGCCGTTGGATTCGTTGCCGTGGACAGTTCCGGGCGAAGACCGGCAGATTTATGAGCGCGATCCGTTTGCCGATCGAGGACCGCTGCCGCAATTTTCCGCCAACGGATTCGGGAACGGATATCCCTGGTTGCATCGGCCGAGCCAAGCGACTGCGCGCCGGCAATATATTCACCAGGTTGCCGGCGTCAGCGGGCTGGGGGACGCCGCGCTGGGTGAAGCAGGCTATGGTGAATTCGTCGAGGGTTTGGCGGGGACGGGTTTGTCGGAAGTCACAGGCGAATTTGCGCCGGCCACAGCCCTGGCCACGGATTCACAGTCGGCTACTTCGCGGTTGCCGAAATCTCTTGTACGGACCGCCGTGTGCGTGGAAGCGCGGCAAGGAACCTTGCATGTCTTCATGCCGCCGGTCGGCAGAGCGGAAGATTATTTGCGTTTAGTGCAGGCCATTGAAGCCACGGCCGAAGAACTTGCCCTGCCAGTACGCATCGAAGGCTACACGCCTCCGCACGATTATCGTTTACAACACTTCAAAGTGACGCCGGACCCGGGCGTGATCGAAGTCAATTTACAGCCGGTCCGCAAGTGGGACGACTTAGTCCGCAACACAACCACGCTGTACGACGAAGCGCATCAGAGTCGCTTGGGCACGGAAAAATTCATGCTCGACGGACGGCACACCGGCACCGGCGGCGGAAACCATTTGGTGCTGGGCGGGGGCACGCCGCAAGAAAGCCCGTTTTTGCGCCGCCCGGACTTGCTGCGCAGCTTAATCGCATATTGGAACAATCGCCCGTCGTTGTCGTATTTATTTTCCGGGTTGTTCGTCGGACCCACGAGCCAAGCGCCGCGGGTCGATGAAGCCCGGCACGAGGCGGTTTACGAATTGGAAACCGCGTTCACCCAATTGCCGCTGAACGGGTCGCAGTTTCCGTGGATGGTGGATCGCGTGCTGCGGAACTTACTGGTGGACGTTACCGGCAACACCCATCGAGCAGAATTTTGCATCGACAAGTTGTTTTCGCCCGATACGGCACATGGCCGGCTGGGCTTGGTGGAGTTTCGTGCCTTTGAAATGCCGCCGCACGCCCGCATGAGCCTGACGCAACAATTGTTGATGCGAGCGTTAGTGTCGCGGTTTTGGACGGAAGCCTATCGAGCGCCGCTGGTGCATTGGAGCACGGCATTGCACGATCGGTTCATGCTGCCGCACTTTGTGGCGCAAGATTTCCAAGAAGTGTTGGAAGAGCTTCGCACGGCGGGCTATCCGTTTGAGCAAGATTGGTTTGCCTCGCACTTTGAATTCCGCTATCCGATTTTAGGGCAAGTCACGCAGCGGAATGTGGAAATTGAGTTGCGGCAGGCCATCGAGCCGTGGAACGTATTGGGCGAAGAGCCAGCGGGCGGAGCGACCGCTCGATACGTTGATTCGTCCGTGGAAAGACTGCAAGTGAAAGTGCGCGGCATGACCGACCCGCGACATGTGCTGGCCTGCAATGGGCGTCGCGTTCCGCTGCATCCGACGGGCACGCCGGGAGAATTTGTGGCCGGCATTCGCTATCGCGCGTGGCAGCCGCCCAATTGTTTGCATCCGACCATTGGCGTGCATGCTCCCTTGGTGTTTGATTTGATGGATTTGTGGAACAGCCGATCGGTGGGCGGTTGCACGTTGCACGTTTCTCATCCCGGCGGACGGAGTTTTGATCGGTTTCCGGTCAACGCCTACGAGGCGGAAAGCCGCCGGGGCGCGCGATTTTTTGGCATGGGACACACGGGTGGAAAACTCCGCATGCCGGCAACCGAACACAATCGCGATTATCCCATGACCCTCGATTTGCGGCGGCCCATTGAGTTGGCGACAATGAATGAATGAGTTGCGATTGTCGTTGCGACTTAACCTCGTT
Source organism: Pirellulales bacterium (assembly GCA_035499655.1). Lineage (NCBI taxonomy): Bacteria > Pseudomonadati > Planctomycetota > Planctomycetia > Pirellulales > Pirellulales bacterium. Next base: position 13,930 of record DATJYL010000022.1, on the reverse strand, counting down.
ATGCTGTCGGCGGTTACGCGGGGATTCTTGAGCAGTGATCCTGAGTTGATTTAATCATGGGCGAGGCAGCTGCGTTTTCCAATCCATTGCCCCGCGACGGGTTGCTGGCGGATTACCGTCCACCGGCCGGTGTGTTTGACGAAATGGTCACTCCCACGGGGTCGCTGCGAACGCCCTGGGAGCAATTTATCGGCGGGGTTAATCGGGCCGGGGCGGGGGGGCTGGCACAGCGATCGGAGCAGGTTAAGCGTTTGCTGCGCGAAAGCGGCGTGACGTACAACGTGGTGGGCGCACCGCAGGGGCCAGATCGGCCGTGGGAGTTGGATCCGCTGCCGATGCTATTTGAAAAACGAGCCTGGGAAACGCTCGCCGAGGCGCTGATTCAACGGGCCACATTATTGAATCTGATTTTGGCCGACGTGTATGGGCCACAACGGCTGGTGAGCGAAGGGGTATTGCCGCCGGCGGTGGTTTTCGATCATCCCGGTTATTTGCTCCCCTGCCACGGCATTCGGCTGCCTGACGACGCCTATTTGTGCTTGTACGCCGCCCATTTGGCCCGCCAACCGGATGGGCAATGGATGGTGTTGAACGACCGGACACAAGGCCCTTCGGGCACGGGCTACACGCTTGAAAACCGGATTGCGGTGTCGCGCACCTTACGGAACGACTTTGAGACGTTGCACATCGAACGGTTGGCGCCGTTCTTCATTGCGCTGCAGGAGCGGCTGTTTTCGCTGGCGCCCAAGCAGCGCGAAAATCCGCGCGTGGTGCTGCTTTCGCCGGGCATCAGCAGCCCCACTTTTTTTGAAGACGGGTACATGGCCCGTTATCTGGGTTACACGCAGGTCGAAGGGGGTGATTTGACGGTCCGCGGAAACTGTGTGTATTTGAAAACGCTGGGCGGATTGCTGCCGGTGGACGTCATTTTGCGGCGCATTCCCGACCGGGACTGCGATCCGTTGGAACTGGAAGGCAATTCGCCCTTTGGCACGGCCGGTTTAGTGCAAGCGCTGCGTGACGGCGAGGTGGTGATTGCCAACGCGGTGGGCTCCGGCTTTTTGGAAGCTCCCGTGCTGGCGGCGTTTTTGCCGGCGGCTTGCCGCTTGCTATTACAACAAGACTTGCAATGCCCGTCGTTGCCGACGTGGTGGTGCGGCGACGCCGAGTCGATGAATTATGTGGAATCGAATTTAAGCCAACTGATTGTGCGACATGCCTTTAAGCGCCGGACAGCGCCGCCGATTGCGGGGGGTGAATTGACGGACGATCAGCAGCGTCAACTTATCGAGCAAATGCGCCGGCGGCCGGAACATTTCATCGCACAAATGCCCGTCGAACGATCGACCACGCCCGTTTGGAATGGGCACGCCGTTCAACCGTGGCGCGTGGAGCTGCGCACGTTTGCGGTGGCTGCGAAAGACGGGTACCAAATCATGCCCGGCGGATTGGCGCGATTGTTCGAAAGCCCGCAAACCATCGGCGAATCGATGGCCGCCGGGCAAAGCAGCAAAGACGTATGGGTATTGTCCGACGCGCCGGTGGAACCGGTGACGCTGCTGAAGCAACCGTCGAAATTGATCGAGTTGCGGCGCAGTCCCGCCGATGTGCCCAGCCGCACCGCCGACAATTTATTTTGGCTCGGTCGGCATGCGGAACGTGCCGAAGCGATGGTGCGGCATTTGCGCAGTTGCATCGTACGGCTGACCAGCGACCTGGAACCGACGGGTTTGGCCGAGTTGTTCGATTTGGTCGCCGCGCTTACGGACGTTCCCGGTGCGGCGGCACTGCCTTCGTTCGGCCCGGAAAGGAATACGGAAGTGGTTAGCTCGCTGCGGCAGGAGGTGATTCGGTGGCTGTTCGATGCCCAACGGCCCGGCGCTTTGGCGTACACCCTGGAAGCGCTGCACAGCAAGGCCTCTCAAGTGCGAGACCGTTTGTCTGTGGACGGCTGGCGGATTGTCAATCAAATGAATTTGACCGCGCTGTTTCCCTGGGAACCGCAACCAAGCCGGCTGGGTGATTTGGTGTTGCTGCTCAACCAAGTGCTTAATTTATTGGCGGCGCTGTCCGGCCTGGGAACCGAAAGCATGACGCGGGGGTTAGGCTGGCGGTTCCTGGACATGGGCCGCCGGATTGAGCGCGCATTGCAGACACTGCGTCTTTTCCGCCGCACGCTGGTCAGCGCTACCGCCGAAACCACACCGCTGTTTGAAGCCATTTTGGAAATATGCGACAGCTCCATGACGTATCGCTACCGCTATCGGTCCACGCTGCAACTAGCACCCGTGTTGGATTTGCTGCTGATCGACGATTCGAATCCGCGGGCGGTGGGTTATCAACTGAACTCGCTGTCGGAGCACGTGGCAGTGTTGCCCGTCATGGTGGGTGATCCGGTCCACAGCGCCGAACAGCAAACGATGATGACTGCCCAAGCCACGGTCCGATTGACCGACGTGGAGGCACTGTGCACGGCCGATCAATTTGGCCAGCGCGACCGGCTGGAAGCGCTGCTGGAACAATTGGAAGATCAATTGCGCAGCCTGTCGGACGAAATTACGCATCATTACCTAACCCACACCGGCCCGGCTCGTCAGTTACGCCTGGTGGCGGCCGGTCGATTCGACACGCTGCGAATGGACGGCACGCACAGCAAATGAAACACGGCAGATGAAATACAACGTAATTCATATCACGCGCTACATGTACACCGATACGGCCACGCTGTGCCATAACCAGGCCCATTTGACGCCGCGCGAGTCGGCGCGGCAAAAGTGCACAAGCTGCAAGCTCGATATCCATCCGGGGCCGGCAATGGTGCGAGCGTGGGCAGACGCCTTCGGCAACACGGCCACGTATTTCAGCATCGAACAAGCGCACCGAGAACTGAGCGTGGTGGCGAAAAGCCAGGTGGAGGTTTTGGGCAGCCCGAATCCGCCCGATCCGCAGCTCCTTTCGTGGGAAGATGCGGTGGAGCGACTGGAAAGCCCCGAACTTCGCGCCCAGCACGATCCGGGGGTGTTTTTGTGCCGCTTCAATTCCGCGAGCAACGGCGATGAAGTGCGAAAATATGGGGCCCAATCGTTCGCGCGGCAGCGCTCGCTGTTCGACGCGGTGCTGGAACTCACGATGCGGATTTATGCCGACTTCCGGTATGATCCGGCGGCCACGAGCATTAGCACGCCCCCCGCGGAAATTCTGCAGCGGCGGCGCGGCGTGTGTCAGGATTTTGCACACTTGCAAATTGCCTGCTTGCGGTCGCTGGGATTGTCGGCCCGATATGTCAGCGGATATTTGGTGACAAAGCCCCCACCGGGCAAGCCCAAGCTGGTGGGGGCCGACGCCACGCATGCCTGGGTTTCGGTATACTTTCCGGACTGGGGTTGGGTCGACTTTGACCCGACGAATCGTCAATTAGCCGATGCCGATTACATTACGTTGGCTTGGGGCCGCGATTATGCAGATGTGTCGCCAATTCGAGGAGTCTTTTTAGGCGGCGGCGCTCATTATATGACCGTTTCGGTCGATGTCACGCCAGGTGCGAATTGAATTGGCCCGTCATCGGCAGCAACATGAGTTTGCGCCCGTGAATGGGTTTCCGCCACGGTCAGAAAGCTTTATTCAACTTTCCGCAATTGAATGGTGTCGATTACTTTCTCATGGGCCAGGGCATTGGTGATGACGACCAGCCAAGTTCCTTCGCCACACCATCCGCGCCGTTTGAGGTACGCCAGGGCGTCGAGAATGGTTTGCTCCGGATCGACATTGAACGGCATGAGAAACGGCTCTACCCCCCAGGGGAGCAACAGTTGGCGGAACAAGGCTTCGTCGTCGGTAAAGGCATAAATGGGCACTCCCACCGCGCGCAGCGCCGCCAGGGTGTAAGCCAGAAATCCGCTGCGCGTAAAAACGACAATGCCGGAATTGCCCATTTGCTGAGCCAAAACGGCCGCCGAGCGTAGCATTTTGGCCTTCGGCTCGGTGAGCTTGATCACCTCGTTAATGCCGCGCTTTTCGGTGGGCTCGATGGTCTTTACGATGTTCTTCATCACTTCGATGCATTCCAACGGGTATTTGCCCGTGGTGGTTTCGCCCGAAAGCATAACGGCATCGGCCCGTTCGCGGACGGCGGTGGAAATGTCGGAAATTTCCGCCCGCGTGGGCATGGGCGCGGAAATCATCGATTCCAACAAATGCGTGGCGATGATGACGGGTTTGCCTTCGGTCAAACAGGCTTCGACGATTCGTGTTTGCACCAGGGGCAGAGTTTGGTAATCGATTTCAATTCCCAAATCGCCCCGCGCCACCATGATGGCATCGGCAGCTTTGATAATTCCTTCCAAGTTTCGCAGGCCGCCCTGATCTTCAATTTTGGCGATAATTCGGGCTTTGGAGCCCAAGTGATCCAGCAGTGCCCGCAGAACCATCACGTCTTCGCTGCGGCGTGCGAAAGAGAGTGCCACAAAGTCGATTCCCGCTTCCACGCCGGCGCGAATATCGCGCTCGTCTTTCTCCGTGAGCGAGGGCAAATTCACTTCGACGCCTGGCAAATTGATGTGCCGCCGCGATCCCAATCTGCCGGGTGTGAGCACTTTGCAACGCACATGCGTTTCGTCTTTATCGAGCACTTCCAGGCGAATCAGCCCGCTGTCGACCAGCATGGTTGCGCCCACGTGTACGTCAGTCGGCAAGCCCGGATAATTGACGTCGACGCCGCGCGAACCGTTGGACGGCTGGTGGGTGTAAAATTCAAAACTGTCGCCGTATTGGAGGTCGATGGGCTCCGCCAGGGCGCCGGTGCGGATTTCCGGACCTTTCACATCCATCATCACGGCCACGTGCCGCAAAACTTCCTTAGATACTTCGCGCACACGTTTGACCAGCGACAGCACCCAGTCGCACGAGCCGTGTGCCATGTTCAGGCGGATGACATCCACGCCGCCGGTGATGAGCTGGGTGAGACGTTCGTGAGATTCCGTCGATGGGCCGACGGTGGCAATGATTTTGGTATGCCGGTAAGTAGGCATAAGAGTGCAAAGTTCATAGCACTCCTCCTCACCCTCGAACTCGCTGATTGTAACAAGCGATTCGGCCCGGCGATAGTGTCTGTCTGCGGTTTGTCGGCGTTGATCTTCAAGACGTAAGAGTTCACTCGTAAAACACGAACTGATTGGCGTCAAACGACTTGCCCAGCGACCATAGCATCCGGGAACGGAGTGGAATCTCGCCCAGGTCGTGTACAATAGGTGCGGCGCCATGAAATCTCTGACTGAATATCTGACGTTGAACATTCCCGCCCGGATGGGGTTTGTGAACATCACGCCGCAGGTCGAGGAGCTGGTTCGCAAAAGCGGCATTCAGGAAGGACTGTTGCTTTGCAACGCCATGCACATTACGGCTTCGGTCTTCATTAACGATGACGAGCCGGGCCTGCACGAGGATTACAAAAAATGGCTGGAGCAATTGGCGCCATTTGATCCATCGCCCAGCCGCTATGCTCACAATCGGACGGGGGAAGACAATGCCGATGCCCATCACAAGCGGCAGATTATGGGGCGCGAAGCGGTGGTGGCCGTTACCAAAGGCAAGCTCGATTTCGGTCCCTGGGAGCAGATTTTTTACGGCGAATTTGACGGCCGGCGGTCCAAGCGGGTCCTGATAAAAATAATTGGCGAATGAACGAGTTTCGTGGCATGATGATATGGTGATTCGAGAGGGAGTTCACAAAATGTGGTGCTGAAAACCATCTGCACACGAAGGAAACGCCCCGTGAAACTTGCCATTCGTATTTCGCTCGCCGTTTTTATTTTTGCCGCGCTTTTCCACCGCCCGCTCGTTGGTCAAGTTGCCGACGCGCCAGACGGAAACGTGGCCGGCATTGCGGTTAACTATACCGAGGCGAAGGTCGGCGACTACACGCTTCCTGATCCGCTGAAACTTGCCAACGGGCAAATGGTGGTCGACGCGAAAACATGGAACGAGCAGCGCCGCGGGGAAATCGTCAAGCTGTTCGAAGACAATCAATTCGGCAGCAGTCCGGATCGCCCCGCCGATATGCAATTCGACGTGTTCGATGCCGGCACTCCGGCCTTCGATGGCAAAGCGCTGCGCCGGCAAGTGACCATCTATTTCGCCAAAGATAAATCCGGCCCGAAAATCGAATTGCTCCTGTATTTGCCGGCCGATGCCAAGCAGCCGGCGCCGGTGCTGCTGAACGCCGGCTTCACGGCGAACAACCTGATGGTGAACGACCCGGGCGTGAAGGTCGGCGAAACTTGGGATCGCCAGCAAAAGCAGCGCGTGCCCGCGACCAATGGCCGCCGCTTCGGAAGTCTGAACGTGGCGCCGCTCGTGGAAAAAGGCTTTGGCGTCGCCACGGTGAATTATTGCGATATCGATCCCGACGCCTTGGGCGCCGTCGCGTCCGGAGTGCGGGGCCTGTATCTGAAGCCGGGGCAAACCGAGCCCGCCCCGGACGAATGGGGCGCCATCGGCGCCTGGGCCTGGGGATTAAGCCGCTGCTTGGATTATTTGGAAACCGATTCCGGCGTCGACGCCAAACGCGTGGCCCTGATGGGCGTTTCCCGGCTGGGCAAAACCGTGTTATGGACTGCCGCCCACGACACGCGCTTCGCTTTGGTCATTGCCAGTTGTTCCGGCGAAGGAGGCGCGGCCTTAAGCCACCGCAATTATGGCGAAACGATTGCGCATTTGGTGGCGCCCACTCGCTACCCTTACCAGTTCTGCGGCAATTATTCCAAGTGGGGCGACAAGATCGATCAATTCCCCATCGATAGCCACATGTTGCTCACGCTGATTGCGCCCCGTCCCGTCCTTTTGCAAACAGGCGATACCGATCGCTGGTCGGACCCCAAGGGAGAATTCTTGGCCGCGGTCGCAGCCGGGCCGGTTTATAAGCTGCTCGGCAAGCAAGGGCTCGACACCGACCAAATGCCCGCCACCGGCGAACCGATTTTGCACACCCTGGGCTACTTCATGCACGCCGGCGGCCACGGCACAATTCCCAGTGATTGGGAAATTTTTCTCAAATTCCTGCAAATGCATTTGCAGCCGGGAACGTAGCTCCACCAGGCGGGGACAGCAGATCCTAGCGCGCGAGGTCGTAGCAGCCTTCGCTACTGCAAATTCGATTTCGGTCTGTGGGAGCAAATTCCTAACTGCGAGTGTGATGGCCGGCGAGCGAGGCGAGTCCTGTGGAAGATCATCGAGACTTCCTTTGACTTGCCAACACCGCACGCTAGCAACGGCTCTTTCTCAAAAGCCGCGCGCAGATTAGCTGTACCGCCTTCGAAGTCTGTGCGGACGCTAGCTGGAAAGTAAAGCGGGTCTGGCTCGAAGCTAGGGGCAATTGGCTGACGCTTCAGAAATGCGGTATCGTTCCAACGGCGTCGGTGCAATTTGCGGTCGGAAGCACGATGAGACCAAACCAGTAACCAAGAAAGAGGTTGATTTGTTCGTCAAATTTTTTCAAATCGACTGGCTTCGTCATATAAGAGTTGGCATGCGCGTCGTAGGCTTTGATAATATCAACTTCCCAATCGGAAGTGGTCAGAATGATGATGGGGATGCGTTTCAAATCGGGATCGTTCTTGACCACGCCCAGCATTTCGCGACCGTCCATGCGGGGCATGTTCAGGTCGAGCAGAATCAAATCTGGCCGGGGCGCGTTTTGGAACGGCGCTTCGCGCCTCAGGAACTGAAGACCTTCCACGCCGTCGCGCGCCACATGCAAGGTGAATGCATCGGCGTCGCGGCCTTCGTGAATGGCATGCTTGGCAATATACACATCGTCGTCGTTATCCTCGACCAGCAGCAGATTAGCTGGCGGCAAGGCAGGCAGTGGACACATTCTCGTTCTCCTGGTGATGATGAAGGGGGATGGTAAAGCGGAAAGTGCTTCCCTTACCCCATGCAGACTCGACCCAGATTCGTCCCCCGTGGCGTTCCACAATTCGCTTGCAAACGGAAAGCCCGATGCCCGTGCCGGGGTATTCGGTGCGGTTGTGCAAGCGTTTGAAAATTTCGAAAATACGTTCGTGGTATTCCGGAGCGATTCCAATTCCGTTATCGCTGACGTAGAACTCGCAGGTTGTTTCGTGTTGTTCGGCGCCAATCCTGATTTCCGGCGTGGCGGCAGCCCGATATTTCAAGGCATTCCCGATGACATTTTGCAGCAACTGCACCATTTGGCTGCGGTCGGCCCAAACAACGGGCAGCGGTTCGCAATGAATCGCCGCCTGAGTATCATTCAAGGAGCCTTGCAAATTGGCGAGGGCATCGGCCAAAGCCAGCTGAACATCCACCGGTTCATAAGGGTTCTGGTGCTCTTGGCTGGCGCGAGAATAGGCCAGCAGGTCTTGCACGAGGGCTTTCATTCGCAGGGCGCCTTTGACGATTCGTTCCATGTAGTCGCTGGCTTCCGCATCTAACTGATCGGCGCTTTTTTTCTGGAGCAGATTGCAGAAACTAATGATCGACCGCAGGGGCTCCTGCAAATCGTGCGAGGCCACGTGTGCGAATTGTCGAAGTTCGCTGTTCGATTGTTTTAGCTCCTCGTTGAACCGTTCGAGCTCTGCTTTGGTCTTTTGCAATTGCTCGGCGACCTCTTCGGCATGCCGCTGCCGTTCCTGGGCAATGCGCGCCTCGGCGGCTTCCTTTTCCGCACGTGCGTGGGCGGCTTCCAATTCCTTTTTGTTCAGTTCCTCTAAGATGCGTTGATTTTCCTGCTGATAAAACTTTCGTCGTAGCAACGCGCGGATGCGGCCCTTCAGAACGGCGACATCGCTCGACTTGCCCACAAAATCGTCGGCGCCGGCTTCCAGGGCGCGCGTCAAATCGTCCTTATCTTCGTGGCCGGTCAACATGAGCACCGCAATGGGAGAATCGAGACGTTCCCGCATGGAGGTAATTCTGCGGCAGACTTCGATGCCATCCATTTCCGGCATCACCAGATCGACCAGCACGCAATCGAAAACATCTTCGTCCACGCGTTTTAGGGCGTCAGGGCCATTATTGGCGTGCGCGATCAAATACCCTTCTTCCTCCAACAGCGCGGTCAGGTGCATCAGATAGGTGGGGCTGTCGTCGACGGCCAGGATGCGCGCCCGCTTGAAGTGTGAATCGATAGGTCGCAACAGCGAGGACGTTTTGGCGGTTCGTTCCAGCAGAGCGCGCACGCGGAGGACAAAGTATTCGGTATCGGTCGATTTCAGCAAAAAATCGTCGGCTCCGCTGTCGAGGCCGCGGACTTCCATGCCTTCCTCTTCATCGGAGGTGAGCATGACGATGGGGATGTGGCGCATGCTGATGTTCATCCGCACCTGGCGGCACAGCTCGTCGCCGCGCATTCCGGGCAGCATATAATCGACCACCAGCAAATCAGGCGGCTGCCGATGAATTTCGGCCATGGCCTCGTCGGCATTGCCGGCGCACTGCGCGAGCCAGCCTTGCCGTTCCAACTCGGCTTGGAGTTGCAACGCTTGGGTCGGCGAGTCTTCGACAATCATGATTCGATAGCGGTTGCGCATGGCTTGTTCTTTCTGGAATTGCAAGACAGTTGTCGGAGCGCGCCGGCGATGGCCGACAGCGGGAGCGAGACACACTCGGCGCCCAATTCTCGTGCCGTGCCGGGCATGCCGTTCACGATGGCGCTCGACTCATGCTCGGCAATGGTAAAAGCTCCGGCACGTTTCATCGCCAGTAGGCCGTCCGCTCCGTCTCGTCCCATTCCGGTCAGCAACACCCCGATGGCGCGCGAACCAAACCTTTCCGCCAGCGAGCGAAACAACACCGTGCCGGACGGGCAATGGCCGTTGTCTGGCGCGCTTCCTCCGATGGAAAAGCCCGTCGGCTTGACCAGCAGATGGCGGTCTTTGGGCGCAACATAAACGTGGCGTGGCTCGATCGGCAGTCCCTCCACGGCTTGGTACACCTGCAGCGGTGAGACGTGATTAAGCCAGTCGACAAAGCCCTCGTGAAAACTGGGGGTGATGTGTTGGACGACCACGATCGGCAAGCGAAAATCGGCCTTCAACTGCGAGAAGATTACTTCCAGCGCGTGGGGACCGCCTGTAGACGCGACCACGCCTACCACGGCAAATTCACCAGCGGCCTTGGACGGCATGCTTGAAGCACACGTGAGGGGGTCCCGGGGCGGCATTCGGGCATCGTCAATTCTCGAATGATGGCTACGATTGAAACGTTGGCGGACTACTTTGACTTTGCTCATGTCGGCCAATTGCGTGCATAGCCTGTGCGACATCGCTTGGTAATCGGCGTGCGCAACACTCACGGGTTTTTCCAAAACGGCTAACGCCCCGGCCTGCAGAGCTTCGATCGAGGCGGTTTGGTCGCGGGACCGAACGCTGCGCGAGACAACCACAATTGGCGTGGGTCGTATTTCCATGATGCGGCGCGTGGCTTCCAGCCCATTCATGCCGGGTAAATGGATATCCATCGAAATGACGTCCGGCGCCGTCGCACTGAGCAATTGGAGCGCTTGCTCGGCACTACTGCACGAGGCAGCGACGCGGAGTCGCGGATCTAAATTGATGACGTGCTCCAGCATTTCGCGAACCACGCGCGAGTCTTCTACGATCATGACTTGGATGGGCTGCTGTTCAGTCATAGGAAAATCCACGGAGCATCTTTATAAGACTTGCTCGATGGTGCTCAACAAATCTTGATGGTCGAATTTGCGTTTCACGATGTAGGCATCGGCGCCCAGTTCCAGGCCGCGCTGTTTATCGACGGATTGATCGCGGGAAGTCACCAGGATGACCGGCAATGACGCCATGCGGGTATCGGCCTTCATTTGCTCCAACAGGGCGAATCCGTCCATTCGCGGCATTTCAATATCGGTGATCACCAAATCGACTTTTTCGGATCGCAACAGTTCCAGGGCTTGCACGCCGTCGACGGCGACACGAACCTGATATCCGTTGGTTTCCAGGATGCTGGTTTCCAACGTGCGTGTGGTGAAGGAATCGTCGACCACTAAGATGGTAGGCGAGCGTTTGGCGTCTGCGGGCTTGATGGTTGCGGCAACGCCCGTCTTTTTCGACGGCTTGAATCGTTCGACAAGATCCGCGGTGTTGACCACCGGCGAAACGGAGCCGTCTTCCAGCAGGATGCCCCCGAGCAAAGCACTGTGCGTGTTGGCCGGCGGGCCGAGGTTTTTAATCAGTGCGTTGCGTTCGGCCACCAGGGCGTCGACCACCACGGCGACACGCCTGGAAGCGGAGCACATAAGAACCACCGACAAGGCGTCGCCTGCTGGGGCTTCGCTGGGCAAGCTGTTGTCCAACAGTTGCGCCAGGCCAGCCAGGGGCGCCAGTTGACCAGCGAGTGAAACCATTGGAATTCCTTCGACAGTCTCCACAGCGGACAGTTTGATCCGGTGCAACGCCTCGATGCCGTAAAAAGGAATGGCGATGGTCTGCCCATGGCACGAAACCAACAGCAGCCGGTGGGTGGAAATCGACAACGGCACCGTCAGCAGAATTGAAGTGCCTCCGCCGCCGCGCGGCCGCACCTCTACTTCGCCTTGCAAGCGTGTCACCGCCTCGTACACGGCCGATAGGCCCATGCCGCGACCCGACAATTCGGTGACCATACGAGAAGTGGTAAAGCCGGGCAGAAGCAGCAGTCGCGTCAATTCGACAGGCGATTGAGAGGTCGCTTCCGACTGTGAAAGAATTCCTCGTTGGACCGCAATGTGTGATACCTCGGCCAGGTCCACTCCCCGCCCGTCGTCTTCAACTTCGATCGTCAGTCGGCTGCCGATGGTTTGAATCGTGAGGGTGACCTGGCCGGCGGCGGATTTGCCGCGCTCGGTTCGCTCCGCAGGCAGCTCGATGCCGTGCGTGATGGCATTTCGCAATACGTGCATCAGCGGGTCTTTCAGGGTTTGAAGCACCATGCGGTCGGCCAGCGCCTCGAAACCGACGACGGAAAAGTCGATTTGTTTGCCCTCATCGCGGGCCAAATCGCGCATCATTTTGCGGAAACCCTGGAACTCGCTCTCCACGGGGACCATCCGTGCGCGGCGCACATCGTCCTGTAACTGCTCGGCCAGCAGTCGCACCGAACACGAGGAGCGGTGCTGGAGCAACCGCGCCGAGCGGACGTGCCGAGCAAGGCCGGTGAATTCGTGCTCGACCAGATCGATGTACTTGGCCAAACCAGCCATTTCCGGGGTGTTGTTCATCCGGCGCAGCGGGCCAGCCGTCGTCCGTTTGAGCGATTCCCACTCTCGTTGGAGCGCAATCAACTGCTGGTGAAGGGCGCTTAATTGTTGCGATAGCGCCTCCTGCTGCAAGTTTTCGGTTAATAGCTGACCGGTTGATTGCAGCAGACGGTCGAGGTGTTCAGTGCTTAAGCGCACCGTGTCGATGGCCTGCGTTGCGGTCCGTGGGAGCGGCTTGGATACCGTGCCCTGCTCTGCCAAGTCGGATGCCGCATTCATTGAGAGTTTTTCTGAATTCGCAGCCGGCGGCGAGCGACGCTGGAAGGTTTCGCGCGCTGGACTGTCTTTGATCGGCGATGCCGCCACCAGGCCGTCGCTTGCTTTTGACGTAGACTGCAAGAAGCCAGCCAAACTTTCGCTGACCTGGTTGGAGTCGGGAGCAGGACTCCCTTGCAGCAGGCAAGCCGCCGAGTCTTCGATCGCATCCAGTGCGCTTTGGACCGCCGTAATCACTTCGGCATCGGCGGGCAATTCCTTGGCGCGCAACAGCGAAAACAAGCCCTCCAATTGATGAGCCAGCGTTTCGACCGAGGAAAAGCCCGTCACCCGGGCCGCCCCCTTGAGACTGTGGGCGTGGCGGAAAGCCTCGTCGACTTCGGCAGTGGCATCCTCGTGACCCCAGCGAGCCAGGCACGAGCGGATGGCCTCCAGATGCTCGACGTGCTCCACTTGGAACGCCGCGAACAGCTTTTGGTTAATGTCCATTAGAGCTTGTATCTCCCCACGGCTTCGCGCAATTGATGGCTTTGCGAATTGAGGCTGGCAACCGCCTTTTCCAGCTGCACGGTGCCGACCGCGGTTTGCGATGCAGCCTGTCCGATGTCCTGCATTCCTTGGGTGACTTGTTCAAAACCAATTTGCTGCTGCCCGGTGGCGCTGATAATTTGCTGGAAAGCGCGGACGCTTTCTTGCGTCATGTCGGACATGGCACGGATGGTTTGCTCGCTGACGTCGGTTTGCTGCTTGCCGGCTTCGGTGCGCTTGACGGCATCTTCGGTGAGCATGACCGAACGATTGATGCGTTTTTGAATGTCGCCCAAGATGGTCCGGACCTGAATGGTGGATTCCTTGGCCTGGTCCGCCAGATTCTTAATTTCGGTGGCCACGACGGAAAATCGACTCCCTTGTTCACCCGCCGCCGCAGCCTCGATGGCGGCATTCAGCGCCAACAGGTTGGAACGTTCGGCGATATCGTTGACGGTGGCAATAATTTCGCTGACGGCCTGAGTCTTCTCGCTGAGGGCGACAATATTTTCCGCTACATCTTCCACTTGCTGGCGAATGGCCTCCATGGTGCGATTGGCCTCTTGCACCGTATTCAGCCCGGCCACGGTGCTGGTGGCGCTGGATTCAGCGGCGGTGGCAACTTCCTTGGCGCGTTCTGAAATTTGCACGCCCGATTGCCGCACCTCGTTCATGGTGGCGGTAATTTGCTGAATGGTGGCGGCCTGTTCTTTGGTGCCGGTGGCCTGTTGCTGCGTGGAAGCCAGAATCTCCGCGGAAGCGGCGTTCATTTTTTCGGTCACGGCCAAAATTTCGCCGCCCATACTCTTCAGTCCGACGACCATTTCGTTGATTCCTTCGCCGAGCTTGCCCACCTCGTCGGCGCTGGTGACTTCCGCCTGTTTCGTCAGATCTCCCTTGCCGACGCGGTCGACGAAT
>DATJYL010000021.1 GCA_035499655.1 Pirellulales bacterium | reverse complement strand
TTACGAGTCCAGACCAAGCTGTACATCGTACGGTTGGCGTAAGGACCAACACCGGCCACGTTGACCGTGCTTTCGTTACCGGTCACGATCGAGAACGCTAAGCTGCCGTAGTCCTTGTCGGTGTAGGTTAGGCCGCCCAAGAACTGCGCACCTTCGGTGAAGTCGAACTCGTTCCAGCCAGACACGATACCGGCCGACCAAGCCCACTTGTCGCAGATGTTGCGGCTGGCCAACATACCCGTGTGGGTGAAGGGCTCAGCGTACTGCATCGTGTACGAGTGCGTGTAGAAGAAGTTGCCGATATCGGGCACCACTTCGTAACCAATGATGGTGTAGAAGTGACCCCACTTGATCTTCAGGTCGTCGTAGTCCGTTTCCGCATACAACTGCGGCATGGCAAAGCCATAGTCGAAGCTGTTCGCGCTGGTGTTCCAGCGGGGAATATTGCCACGCGAGGTGCCGTCCAAACCGGCCGCGGTGGTGAACACATAATCGCTGCCCCACATGAAGTCGATGTCGCCGCCGAAGAACCAGCCGCAGTTCTTGCTCATGTCGGCCGGGGTGCGTTGCAACACGGCGTACACTTGGTTCGCCTGGCCTTGATCTTGATCCGCAAAAGTCACCGGGCCATTGAAGTGGCTGGCCGGATCCTCGCTGTTGCCCATGATGCCGCCGGACACCCAGCCCGTCAGCGTCGATTTATGTTCCTTCAAGCAGCAACAATCGTCGAACAAGTGGCAGGTCGTGACGTCAGGGCAAGTCAACGGGCAGCTATCGTCCCAGCAGAAGCAGGGCTTCAACTTGCAGCAGCAGTGCAGCAAGTGAGGCAGCTTCTCATGGCAGCAGCCATTGCAGTCGGTGCAAGTGTCGCATCCGCAACCGCAGCCATTGCTGCACGAATTGCAGCTGCTGGAGCATGACGGAGCCGCGTTGCAGCTCGATTCACACGACGGAGCCGCTGCATTGCAGCTGCTACTGTCGGCACTGCCAGCCGCGGGAGCCGCTGGGGCCGGCGCCGCCGGCGCCGCAGGAGCGGCTGGAGCAGCCGGAGCTGCTTGCGACGCATTGTAGTAGTCGTAATTGCCGTACTCGTAAGCCGAAGGCGTAAGCGAGTGCGACGTGTTGTCGGCAAAGGCCGCTACGGTGGTCAGACCGCAGGCCATGGCAATTGCCATCGCCAATTTCGTGCAGTTCATAGTGCAAGACTCCAATCCATGAAGAACGCTGGGGGGGCAGGCGTGAGTTCCATCACGCCCTGCTTGTTGGGTAGGTCGATTCGTCCGGCAGGGTGACACCGCAGAGAGAGCCGCCTTCGCCTTCGCTCCAGTGCCACGATTAGCTATCGGCCCCCCCTGAACTGAAATTCATGCGAATCCTTCGATTTCCTTCCTCCCTCACTCGCGATAACTGCTCAAAAAGTGAAACCTTGTCGCGCATGCCGATGGAACCGTTGGCAATCTTTTCCGGCTACAAAAGCACTGCCGGTTCAGAAGATATTATCGCCGGCCTGCTCCACCTGATGGACGCGGCGCAGTCGTGCTTGAGACTTTGCACCGCAGCCTGCAGCCAGGCAGAATTCAAAAATCCCTTTTTTCCTCCTATATCGCGTCGCCCAACAATGCCGACTTGCAACCCGCGCGCAAAAAAAGCCCACGGGTTTTATCCCGTGGGCTTGTCATGCTTTAGGTCAGTCCGCTTCGACCCTTGCCGAAGGTCGAACTCAACTTACCACTGATAGATGGCGTCCAGACCGAACAAAAACTGGTTTTTCTTCGTGTTGTCGTCGTACGGGTCCTGGCTGCCAATCGTTGGGCTATCCGATTGGAACGCGTCGTAACGAATTTCTGGCCGCAACGTGAAGTTGCCGTTCGGCTTGTAGTTCAACCCAATCGCCGTTTCATAGAAGTTGCCGCCAAAGAAGTTGCCAACCAGCGGGTTGCCCGGACGCAGGCCGGTGACTGCAAAGCCGTCTTCATCGCGGAACCATTCGCCGCGCCAACCCAACGTCCAGCAGCAATTGATCTTATAGAACAAGTATTGATTCACGCCATACCACTGTGCCGCGTGAATTCCCGTCAAGGTGTCCGCCTCTTGTTGCACGCCCAAGTCATGTTGCAACACATAGGTCCAGCGGCTGGTTAAGTTGCGCGTCCACACAATGCTGTACATCGTGCGGTTGGCATCCGGACGAACGCCCGGCAGGTTCGCGGTGCTATTGTTGCCGGTGTCAATGCTGAAGGCCAGACTGCCGTAGGCTGTATCGGTGTAGGTGATGCCGCCGACGAAATTAACGCCGTCTTGCAACGTAAAATCATTCCAACCGGCCACCACGCCCGCGCTCCAAGCCCAGTTGTCGTTGATGTTGCGGCTGGCCAGCACGCCGGTGTGCGTGAACGGTTCGCCGTATTGCATGGTGTACGAGTGCGTGTAGAAGAAGTTGCCGATATCGGGCACCACTTCGTAACCAATGATGGTGTAGAAGTGACCCCATTTAATCTTCAGGTCGTCGTAGTCGGTTTCCGCATACAACTGCGGCATGGCAAACCCGTAGTCAAAGCTGTTTGCGCTGGTGCGCCAGCGCGGAATGTTGGCCTGATTGGTGCCGTCCAAGCCGGCAGCGGTGGTAAACATGTAATCGCTGCCCCACATAAAGTCGATGTCGCCGCCGAAGAACCAGCCGCAGTTCTTGCTCATGTCGGCCGGGGTGCGCTGCAAAATGCCATACACCTGATCGAACTGGCCGTCATCACGGTCGGCAAAAGTCACCGGACCATTGAAACGGCTCGCCGGATCCTCGCTATTGCCCATGATGCCGCCCGACACCCAGCCCGTCAGCGTCGAATCCTTTTCTTTCAGGCAGCAGCAATCGTCGAACAAGTGGCAGGTCGTGACGTCAGGGCAAGTCAACGGGCAGCTGTCGTCCCAGCAGAAGCAGGGCTTCAACTTGCAGCAGCAATGCAGCAAGTGTGGCAGCTTTTCGTGGCAGCAGCCGTTGCAGTCGGTACAGGTGTCACCGCAACCGCAGCCATTGCTGCAGGAATTGCAGCCACAAGACGGAGCGGTGCAGCTGGAGCACGATGGAGCCGCATTGCAGCTCGTTTCACACGCCGGCGCCGCGGCCGTGGCATTGCAGCTGCCCATATCGGAACAGCTTGCCGTTCCAGCACTCGAAGTCTCAGGAGCCGCCGGCGCCGGCGCCGCGGGAGCTGCCGGAGCTGCCGGCGCGGCCGGCGCAACTTGCTGCGCAGCATTATAGTAATCGTAATTGCCGTAGACGTATGCCGATGGCGTAGGCGAGCTCGCTGTACTATCGGCATAGGTCACAACGCTGGTCAGACCGCCGGCCATGGCGATCACCATTGCAAGTTTCGTGCAGTTCATAGCGCAAGACTCCTAAAGGCACGGTGGGCAGACGTGAATCCTTCACGTCCTGTTGCCAGATGCTGGCATCCGGCTCGTAAGGGGATTATCCCCTACAAAGCTACGGCAATGCGCAATCTATCGGTCTGCATCCTTCGGGGAATCCATCCGAATAGAGCGATCCGGCCACCCGCCGCGCGCTCCGGCAGCGGAGAACTGATAAACCCTAACGATCGCGCCGGTCGCATTGCTGGTAAGAATTTCCGGTTAGCAAAGCATTGCGGGATCGGAAAAGAATAGGGAATAATCCCGCGGATTAAAATCGTGCCGTTTAGGGCGTCAGCCCTTCGAACATCGCGTCGACAAATTCGTCCGGCCGGAAAACCGCCAAATCCTCCGCCTTTTCTCCCACGCCTACTAATTTGACGGGCAGGCCGAATTGCTGGCGAATCGGCACAATCACGCCCCCTTTGGCCGTCCCGTCGATTTTCGCCAGCACAATGCCCGTGCACTTGACCGCCTCGGAAAAGCCGCGCGCCTGGCTGATGCCGTTCTGGCCGGCGGTCGCATCCAGCACCAGCAACACTTCGTGTGGCGCTTCGGGAATTTGCTTGCTGATCACGCGCTGAATTTTCGTCAACTCCGCCATCAGGTTTTGCTGCGTTTGCAAACGGCCCGCCGTATCGACAATGCACACGTCCGCCCCCGTGTCAATCGCCTGCTTCACCGCCGCAAACGCCACGCTGGCCGGATCGCTCTTCGGCGCTCCTTTCACCACGCTGGCCCCCAGCCGCTCGGCCCAAATGCCCAACTGCTCCACCGCCGCGGCCCGAAACGTGTCGCCGGCCCCCAACACTACTTTTTTCCCGTCCGATAAAAACAGCTTCGCCAGTTTGGCAATGCTCGTGGTTTTGCCCGCTCCGTTCACGCCGCATACCATGAATACCGTCGGACCGCTCGCCGCCATCTTCAAGGGAGCGTCGTCCTGGGCCATCAATTGCTTCAGTTTGCTTTTCGCCACCTCAATGGCGTCGTCCATCTGAATCACGCGGGCCCGAAACTGCGTCCCAATTTCCTCGACAATTTGATTGGCCCCTTGCGGGCCCATGTCGCAGCGCACCAGCTTTCCGCGAAATTCTTCCAGAAACGCCTCGTCGACCAGCCGCCCTTCCCCTTTGAAAATATCGCGAATGTCCGTGCGCAGCAGTTGCTTGGTTTTATCCAACCCCTGCTTAATTCGCGCAAAAAAACCCATGAGGGAAGGAAGTGATGGGGTGAGTGGTGAGGAAAAGAATGTCGAATGATCCGCCGCGGCGGAAATGACCAATGACCAAATCCCAATGACCAAACGTCGTCACAGCTGATCATTGGTCATTGGGGCTTGATCATTGGTCATTCCCCTTCCCGTGTCCTTCAATAAACTTGTCCAAAATCCCGTTCACAAACTGGGCGCTGTGCGCCGCTCCAAAGCGCTTGGCCAATTCCACCGCCTCGTTAATGGCCACGGCCCCCGGCGTCTGGGTGTACAGAATTTCAAAGGCGCCCAATCGCAACACGTTCCGATCAGTCGCCGCCATCCGCTCCAGGCTCCAATTCTCCGCCGTCCGCACCAACAGCGCATCAAGCTCCGACCGATTCCGTCGCACCCCGTCAATCAGCGATTGCGCAAAAGCAATCAAATCCGCGTCGTCCTGCAGCCGCGAGCGCAAAAAATCGCCCCGATCCGCCGGCTCATTCTCCGGGTTCTGGCTACCGACATTCAAATCGTCCTGATACAAAACTTGCAGGGCGACTTCGCGGGCTTTCGATCGCTTGGCCATAGTGACAATCATCGCGGGTGGCGATGCATTTTGACTTTAACGCAAACCGGCTTGGCGTCCGTCGCTGCCGTCAATCGCTTGCGGTTTAGCAGAATCGCCTAAGGTGTATCCTGTTCCTTCAACTTTCGTAACAGCGACACCATTTCCAAGGCCGCCGTCGCACACTCTACTCCTTTGTTGCCGACCACAGGCTTGGCGTCTTGGCTGCCGGCGGCGGGTTTGCCCTCTTGGGCGGCTTGAGTGGGCTCTTTGTTGCTTACGTGGCCGCCGGCACGCTGGATCGCTTGCTCCACCGTATCGCACGTCAGCACGCCGAACAAGACCGGAATTCCGTGCCGCAAGTTCGCTTCCATAATTCCCAGGCTTACCGCCCGATTTATGTGCTGATCGTGCGTCGTAGCCCCGCGAATCACCGCTCCTAGGCACAGCACCGCCGCGTAATTCCCGCTGCCGGCCATTTGATCGGCAACCAGCGGAATTTCAAACGCCCCCGGCGTCCACGCCACGTCGATCGCCTCCTCCTTCACTCCCGCCCCTTGCAGCGTTGCCAGCGCACCCGCCAACAGCTTCGACGTAATCGCTTCATGATACCGCGATACCACCACGGCAAATCGCCCGTCGGCTGCATCGTGTCGATCGCTTGGAATCGTTGGCATAGAACACGATTATATATCACACAGCGCACAGGACCAATGTGCTGCCACGGCCAGACAGGGGCCGGTATGAAGCGCTGGGTACTCGCCGATTTAGAAGAGATTGGCACTCGCCGATGGCCGTCCGATCAGGCCGTTCCTGCGCGCCGCCGTCTCAGCGCCAGTCCCAACGCCCCCAGCATCCCTAACACCCATGTTGCCGGTTCAGGCACCGCCTTCGAGAGATTGCCGCCGCCGGAAGACAAATCATGGAGCAGGGCTTGAAGATCGGCACTATTTACCTTCCCGTCGCCGTTCACATCCAGAATGAACGAAACGTCGGCGGAGCTGAACGAATGATCGTTTTGATATTTCGTAATATTCGTCAACGCCTTCAGCAGCGCGGCAACGTCTGCCGCGTCGGTGTGGCTGTCCTGGTTAATGTCGCCAATCAGCGGCGTCACCTCGCCCGTCGAACTAATCGATGCCCCCGGCGCAAAATCCGCGAATTGGATATCGCTTAACTCATTGGCATTCAGCCCGCTATGATCGCTCCCCACAAACAAATGGTCCATGCCGTATGTCCATCCCGAAACTTGTAGCATGCCGCCCCAGATGGCTGGACTCAGGGTATTTGGATCTATGTGCGAATCGCCAAATTTCACGTTCGTCGGCGACATCATCGGGCCGACCGCGCTCAAGTCCAAGGTCGAATTGCTCAGCACGCTTAATGTCGTCGTGGTGAAATCCTGCTCCAATCCCTCGGTGGCCAGTGTGCCTCCGTCCAACTTCACCGCTTGAGTCCCACTAATCGCATTCGACACACCTAACGACAATTTACCCTGCTGCACGACGGTCGAACTGGAATAGAAACTCTGATTGTTCAGTTCGACCGTTCCGCCCCCCGATTTGATTACGGTGCTCGACCCCGTGCCGCTGATGGCGCCGGTAAACGACACCTTGCCGCCGCTGCCGGCGGTCAGCACAACCGGGCCGTTCAGGATGATATTGCCGGAGTATGTCGTCGTACCGGTGCCGGCGTCGCTCCCGAGCGCTGCCGTGGAAGAGCCGGAACCCGCCGAGCCAATAATCACATTATCGACGCGGTCCGTGCCACTGGTGCCCACCGTGCCGCCGTTGGCGGACGTCGTGTCGGTATCTACCAGCCGAAAATAAACCGTCCCTACGTTGTTTAGCGCCTCAATGCTACTTAAGTCAAGAACCGTCGTCGACGAAGTGGTGGCCGACCCATTGCTCCAACCGCTGTTTCCCACCATATAAGCAGACCCCGCATTCGAGAAAGTCGACCCATTGGTGCTGTACTCCACTTGAAAATCTCGTGGCCCGGTGTTGCTACTCGTTTGATCGAAAGACAACACGATGCCATTCTGTCCCGTCGTCGAGGTTGTGAACTGGTAATAATCCCCCACACCCCAGTTCGTGGAGCTATACGAATGGACGCTTCCATTGCCCGACGGAGAGCTATACATAACGCCCGAATCGGCGTGCGAGCCGCTGGCATTGCTCGATCCCGCGTTCGTTCCCGATTCCGCCACAAATGGCCCCGCTGTTGTAGGCGCGCTCGTTTCAAACGTCCAATCAGCCATCACGGTACTGGGCGTCGCCATACTGTTAATCGTGATCGTATTCCCAATGTTCACGCCCGCATTCGCCAGCACGGTTCCCTTAGTAATGTTGACCGGCACTCCGGTCGAACTGCCAAACGAGCTATTCGCCGCCGCACGTAAAATGCCGCCGCCGGTCACATTCGTTCCTCCCGTGTAGGAATTGCTCACGGTCGGGTTCAACGTCAATGCTCCCGTACCCGAATGCGTTACCGCGCCGCCGCCGCTAATGTTGCCGGTGAAATTCACCGGGTCGGGCCGCTTGAACGCCAACACACCGCTGTCCATCACGTCCCCCGCCAGCGATCCGGTCGCGGTGCCATCACCCACTTGCAGCGTGCCCTGCGAAATGGTTGTGCCTCCGCCGTAATTAAAATTTCCCGTGACCGTCAACGTGCCGCTGGCCATCTTCGTCACCGAGCCGCTGCCCGTGATGGCGTCCGATTGGGTAAAGCTTTCCGGCTTGTTGTAGATCAAGGCGCCATTATTGAGCACGGGGCCAAATAGCTCGGTCCCCGTGGTAGTGCCGTCGCCAATTTGCACCGTGGTACTGGGGTTGATGGTCAAATTCACCGAGGTCGTGTTGGTTCCCAAGGCTCCGGTAAAGATTACTTTTCCGCCTCCCATCTGCACAATATTGCCCGGCCCGGCAATCGCGCCAGCCACGGTCAAATCAGAGCTGCCGCTGGGGAGATTGTACGCCAAAGTCGCGCCGCCGCTGACATTCACGTTGCCTGCCAGCGACCCGGCGTTGGGTGTCGTGCCATCGCCGATTTGCACGGTGCCGGCAGTAATGTTCGTAGTCGATGGCGCTGAATTACCCGTTAGGATCAGCGTCGAATTGCTGTTCACCCCGTTTTGCGTAAGCGTTCCGCCGGTAATCGTGCCGGCGTAAGTAACATTATCAGAGCGATTGAAAACCAGCGTGCCTCCGTTCGTCACGTTTCCCACAATCGATCCGCTCATGCCGCCATTGCCAATCTGCAGTGTGCCCAGCGAAATAACGGTCCCTCCCGTATAGGTGTTATTCGCAGTCAATATCAATGTGCCGCTTCCACTTTTGGTCATTCCCGCGCTGCCATCCACCACCGTCCCAATCGTGGCGGTTACTGCGGGATCAACATTGATCGAATTCGCCGCCGCATTCGCGCCCGTCAGAACAATTTTGGCCGACGTACCTGGAATCAGGTGGTATCCGTCCGTGGTGAAGTACAGCCCCGCCGCGGCGTTCACAGTGCCGTTGATGGTAACATTTCCAGCCGTAGCGCCCGAGAACCGTGCCGTTTTGGTACTGCCCCAAGTCGTGGCGGCAATCGTCATGTTGTCTGCCGACCAACTCGAATTTGTCGACGCATCCCACGTTCCGTCGCCTCCCAAAATATTATCATTGCCAATCCAGAAGTAAGTGTTAACGGTCCCCGGATTGGTAAATGCCAAACTAAAATCATCGATCGAAACGCCGTTGTCAGAGCTACTTTGGTCGGTGGTAGCCCAGCTCAAGCCGAACGTATCACCGTTGGCAATACTCAGTCCTGTCAGTGTGAACGAAGGAACTGAAGTTATAGTGACGGTGCCATTTGTTCCGCTGCCGCTGCCAGTGCCAGCGAAATCTTTACTATTCAGCGTTGCATTCCCTGCTAAATCTCCCGTTCCAGATAGGTCCCAGCCCGAAGTGTTGGCATATCGCCATTGCTCGTAGTTCCAGTTGAGCGTCAGCGAGTCAATTACTGCGCCGGTGTTGTTTGTGAAACTCACGCTTTCAGTAATACCGGGTTCATTACTACCGCTCCGCAGCGCGCCGAACGAAAAATTACCCGCGCTTCCATATGCATAGGCTCCTCCAGTATTTGAGGTACCGGTCCCTACACCTTGATAGGTTAGGCTGCCGTTAAAAGCGACCGCCCATCCCGCAGGAACCGTTGCCAGACTTCCCGCATATGAGTTAAAATTTTGTGTATACGTTCCACTACCCGCCGTCAACGATATCGACTGTCCCCGCGCCGTCGCCGTCGTAACAATCCACGCCGCAAGAACGAATACTGCTGTCGTAAATGACCAGCGCCGCAACGTTCGGCCAAACGCAATTCCTGTATTCTTGACATTCATCCTGTACATCACGCTAGTCATGGTGTCTCTCCCAAAGTTTATGGAAACGAAAGAACATACGGTCCCTTCGTCTCCGATCCATTCACGGCCTCGTCCTAGATAAGTGTTTACCAATTCGGACGGCGCCAATCGGGCCTGGCCAGCCGCACAAAAACACATTTTCCACGATGGCAGCGTTCTGATTTCGCGAAGAAATCGCCGCCGAGTATAACCGCCGTCGAACGTGTGTGGTTGTTAGAAGTTCGTTAAACGGCCGCTCGCCTTCGAACGATCGCGTCGGCCACCGCATCGAACGTCGCACGAACATCAAGGCGACATTATGATCGCGAATTTCAAAACCTTCAAGCTTGCGCGCGAAAAAGGTACGTCACAATATTCGCGCACCAAGAATTCCTAAATCACTCCCCGACGTCAGAGGGATGTAGACCAAATGTCCACCCCTCCGAAGGACTAAGTGCCTTTATGCCTTCTTTATGCGACCTGGTAATTCATCTGGCAACATGTCTAGAGCGCACGAACACTCCATCCAGCGTTTTATTCGCCCCTCACCCCTTCATATTCATGCTCATCAGAAACTCGGCGTTGGTTTTGCACTTTTGCAACCGGCCCGTCAGAAATTCCATCGCGTCCGGCGGGCTCATCTCGTGCAGCACGCGCCGCAAAATGCTGATGCGGCGATGCTCTTCCGGGTCAAGCAGCATCTCTTCCCGCCGCGTGCCGCTTTTGGAAATGTCGATCGATGGCCAAATCCGCTTGTCGACCAGCGACCGGTCTAGCACGATTTCCAAATTGCCGGTCCCTTTGAATTCCTCGAAAATGACTTCATCCATGCGACTGCCGGTGTCGATCAGCGCCGTGGCTAATATCGTCAGCGAGCCCCCTTCTTCCACCTTCCGGGCCGAGCCGAAGAATTTTTTCGGCCGCTGCAAAGCATTGGCGTCCACGCCGCCGGACAAAATCCGCCCGCTGCTGGGGCATTCCGAGTTGTGTGCCCGCGCCAGCCGCGTGATCGAGTCCAAAAAAATAATCACATCGTGGCCGAATTCCACCATCCGCTTCGCTTTTTCAATCACCATTTCCGCCACTTGAATGTGCCGCGCCGCGTCTTCGTCAAACGTGCTGCTGATCACTTCGCACTGCGGTCCTTTCACTTGCCGTTCCATGTCGGTTACTTCTTCCGGCCGCTCGTCGATCAGCAGCATAATGACGTACACGTCCGGAAAATTGTGCAACACCGCCTTGGCCATTTTCTGCAGCAAAATCGTTTTGCCGGCCCGCGGCGGACTCACAATCAGCCCACGCTGTCCAAACCCAATGGGCACAATCAAATCAACCACACGCATGTTCTGTTCTTCGGCGGTGGTTTCCAGCACAATCCGCTTGTCAGGGTGCAGCGGCGTCAAATCGTCGAAAAAAATCTTCTCCCCCAACTTGTTCGGGTCGTCCCCGTTGATGGCTTCCACACGCAGCAGCGCGAAATACCGTTCGTTTTCCTTCGGCGGACGAATCTGTCCCGCCACCGTCGTCCCCGTCCGCAATCCAAACCGCCGAATTTGGCTCGGCGATACATAAATATCGTCCGGACACGAAAGATAGTGGTAATCCGGGCTCCGCAAAAAACCGAATCCGTCCGGCAATATCTCCAGCGTCCCCTCGCCGAACATCAGCCCGTTCATCTTCACGCGCTCTTTCAGCAGCTTGAAAATCAAATCTTGCCGCCGAATCCCAGCGATTTCCGGCAAGTTTTCCTTCCGCGCCTCCTCGATCAATTGCGAAGTGCTCATCTTTTGCAGCTCCGCAATGTGAATATCACCCCCCTGCTTCACGGATTCGTAATGCTCGTGAACAATGTCCGTCTCACCGGCGTCCACCTGTTCGGCAATTTCCTCAGCCAGCGAAAGCGGTTCCCCTTCCGCTTCCAGTTGGGCTTCAATTTCGTCCAGCGTCCGGCGGGCGCGGTCGTCGGCCGATGGAGAATTGCCGAAGGCGTGAGGGCCGCCTGGGGTGCGATTGCTATGCGCCGTTTTGGGTTCCGACATGTCGTTTTTGGTGGGATGAAGGAGTTGAATCGGAGAAAAGTGGATTGAACAAACCAAACTGGATGTCAAACGAGTCAAAAAGTCTAAAAGTCGAAGAGTCTCAAAACCGGCCCGCCGGCTCTTTGACACCTCGACTCTTGGACATTTCGACTCCAGATTGAGCGTTCGACAACTTCATGTTGTCCATAGGATATGATTTTGAGGATGTGCTGATCTGCCGATGTGCGACATGGCGACGATGTTTTCCTCCATCCGCCTATTGCCGTGTGCTGCTGCGCCGTAAAGGGCGCGGGGAAACTGTCTGATGGGTCTTCCAATGATTGGTTGGTGGGAAGCCGAATGCTGCAGAATGGTTCGCCGACAATGGCCCTCGCGAAAGCGAAAAAACCATTGCCAACCGGTTTGGCAACCGTGTTCCTAAGCCCTATCTGTAGGAGGCGAATCCCTTCGCCGACTTTCTCGTCAATCGGCGATTCAATCAGGCGAAAAGATTCCACTCCTAAGCTTCTGGCTTCAAAAGCGCTTGCCAGCGGCGTTCGACCTGTGTTCGAATATAGCTTACGTCCCCTGAATTATCCAGCACGAAATCCGCCAGCCGACGTTTTTCCTCCACTGGCTCTTGCGCCCCCTCCCGCCGCTGGAACTCCGCCTCGCTCCACCCCCGTTCCTTTGCCCGGGCCAATCGCTGTTCGGCCGGGCAATCGACAAATGCTAGCGCGTCGCACAGCTTGTCCCAACCCGCCTTTAACATCACCGGGGCGTCCAAAACGACTAGCGGTGTCCCCTGCCTGGCCAATGCCTCGGCCTCCGTTTTCAGCCGCTTGCGGATTTCCGGGTGCGTGATCCGTTCCAGTTCCGCCAATTCCCGGGGGCCATCCGGCGGTGGTGCAAACACAATCCGCGCCAGGGCCGCGCGGTCGATCTCCCCGTCCGCGCCAATCACCGCGCTCCCCCAGCGTCCGCCAATGGCCGCCCGCACCGCCGGCATCCGCAGCACTTCATGACCAGCCTTGTCGGCATCCAAAACCACCGCCCCGCGCTGCCGGAACAACTCCGCCACCGTGCTCTTCCCACTTGCCACACCACCGAGGAGACCGAGAATTTTCATGGATTACAGACGGACCACTGCACACGCGGCTATCGTCCACCCGTCGGTTCATTCTTGCTCAACGTCGTGGGCATTTGCAGGGTTTCTAAGAATTTATTCATGGCGGCCTCAGAAATGATGTGCTCGTAGTGGGTTTCATCCACGAAAATCTCCCATTGTCCGGCACCCAAATCTGCGGCCCGGTCGCGCACGGCATCGGCGTAGAGCCTCCAGCCATCTCCCGCAAAACAGTCAGAATCGTAACGGTTCGCGACCTGACACTGTAACCGTCCAGGTCCATAGGAACCTAGCAAGAACAATTCGAGATAGTTAGCCGTTCGATACAGAGAGCTGTAGGTCTGCTCCCAATCGCCCCAATCGTTTTGGTTGACACGCAGAAAAATTGGATACGCACCCGATACCGGAAAGCTAATCTCAATTCGCGGATCAACAGCTGCCGCCATCACCGTGGTCCAGCCTCCGCCCGATAAACCGAGCATGGAAATCTGGCGGTAATGAAACTGTTCTGCGTAATTCAAGAAACCCACGACGGGTTCCACAAAATATTTAGTCGGCTGACCATGTTCCGGTTGCAAAAACTTCATTTCATCGTGCGTCGTCAGTTGCATGCGGCCAATGTGGGGCAATTCGACAATCGGTTGATTATTCAACCCCATTAACGGCATGCAGAACGCGGCCACGGTGTACCCGTGTTGCAGGAGTTCTTCGATTTGCGATTGCAGGCTGAAAAAATCGACGTTATGTCCGGAATGAACTAGCACCAGCGCGCCGTTAGGCTGTCGAGGAATAAAATGGTACACGTGAGATGTCAGGCCATACTCCATTTCGAACACCACTTCGTCGGCGTGATCCAGCCATTGTTTCATGGCATCGCAGCGGCGGTCGGTGGCGGGGCCTACTTTGGCCGGCATCACTTTTGGCGGCTCCGGGGAATCCCACAGAAATTGACATAAACGCTGCCGCAACTTCACAGCGTCCCGCGCTGTGTGGATGTCAATTTCATTGGAAACATCTTGCTTTAAAATCGGGACATCATGATGTTCCCAAATTAGCCTAACATCGTGCGCCCAACGATACGGAAACCAATGGTAATGATAGGAAAGCAACCCGAAAACGCAGCCCAACACCGGCAGAATCAAGATCAGCGCCAGCCATCCCACGATTTGAACACGGCTCGACATTGGCAATTGTCCGTACGACATTTTTCTGATTCGTCCTAGGGCAAATGAACCAACGATGCACGCGAGTCGGCGCCGTTAACTTACGGCATCAAATTCCGAACTCTGTCCCAGAAGTACCTGTGGCCGCGTGCCGACGCGCTAAGACCCTTTTATGCTCCGCAACGTTCGCGAAGCAAAGCCTGTGAGGGTGAAATAATGAGGCCTCGATACTTTATACGTTGAGTCTAACCCACGTACTAAACCTTCGCTAGCATCTTATGAAAAATTAATACCATGCAGGTGCACATTTGAACTCGCACGGGAGCTAACCAGCGTGTTCTTTAAACCCTAGAACTGGTGAGTAAATTGTATTCTGAAACTCTCTTTAACAACTGCCCCAATTTTTTCCCGTTTTCAAGTCAACTTTCAGCGGTACGGCCAGCGACATGACGCCCGACATTTCGTCACGAGCCAGCTGTTGTATGGCCTCCATCTCGTCTGGAGGTACTTCGAAAATCAACTCGTCGTGAATTTGCAGCAGCATGCGAGAGCGAAGCCGCGGGGCTGAACTGGCAGTGTCTCGTTGTTGCAAGCGTCGGTGAATATTCAACATCGCCAGCTTCATCAAATCGGCCGCACTCCCTTGTATCACCGTGTTAATCGCCGTCCGCTCCGGCAGGGTCCTCTGCCGCGCCGCCGGATCGCCCGGCTTAGTTAGCGTAATGTCGCGCACCCCCTGAATCGCGCGCCGCCGCCCTAAAATAGTCGTCACGTAACCCTGCTTGCGGCATTGCACCAGTACTTCGCGCAAAAACTTTTCCACGCCGGGATAGCCATTAAAGTACGCATCGATAAACCGCGCCGCTTCCTCCTGCTCAATGTCCAACATTTTCGACAGCCCGAACGGACTTTGCCCGTAAATCACGCCAAAGTTCACCGCTTTCGCCACCCGCCGCATTTCCGGCGTCACCTGATCAAGCGAAACATGATGCACCTGGCTGGCCACCCGGGCGTGAATGTCTTCGTCCCGCTCGAAGGCCGCCAGCAGCGTTTCGTCTCCGGAAAAATGCGCCAGCACCCGCAACTCAATCTGCGAGTAATCTGCCGCCAGCAATAACCAATTGGGCTGCCCCGGCAAAAATGCGGACCGAATTTCCCGCCCTTCCTCGGTCCGAATGGGAATGTTCTGCAAGTTCGGATCGCTGGAACTCAAGCGACCCGTGGCCGCCACAATTTGATTGAACGACGTATGCACACGCCCCGTTTGCGGGTGTACCATCGCCGGCAGCGCGTCAACATACGTCCCCTTCAGCTTGGCGTATTGGCGATATTCAATAATCTTTGCCGGCAGCGGATGTTGCCGAGCCAATTCCTCAAGCACTTCCGCATCGGTGCTGGGTCCGGTTTTCGTTTTTTTCAGAACCGGCAGTTTTTGCTCCACGAACAATACTTCCTGCAACTGCTTAGGGCTGGCGATGTTGAATTCCCGATCGGCCAGCTTGAAAATCTCCAGTTCTAGCGCCGTCATCCGCTTGCCGTACTGCGCACTCAATTCTGCCAACCGTGCTGCATCCACTTTAATGCCATTGAATTCCAGCTCCACCAGCACTTCCACCAGTGGCACTTCCAGGTCGTGAAACAGTGGTTCCAAATTCGCTTCTTTCAGCCGCGCCGCCAATAGCGGCATCAGCCGCAGCGCCACGTCGGCATCTTCGGCCGCATAGTGTGTGATTTCGGCGACCGGCACTTCATCCATCCGCTTTTGATTTTTCCCGCTGCCAATCAGCGCCTCGATTTTCGTCGTCACGTGGTTCAAATACCGCCCGGCCAACTCGTCCAAATTGTGATTCCGCTCCCCCGCATCCAGCAAATAGCTGGCAATCATCGTGTCGAACTGCAACCCCGCCAACTCCACGCCGGCGCTTCGCAGCACAATCATGTCGTACTTCAAGTTCTGGCCGATCTTGCCAATCGCCGGGTTTTCCAGCACCGGCCGCAGTGCTGCCAGCGTCGCTTTCGGATCCAACTGCGGCTCTCCCGCCGGAGCCCGAACCGGCACGTAATACGCCTGCCCTGGTTTCCAAGCGAACGAGTAACCGACGATTTCCGCCCAGCGCGGATAAACGCTGGTCGTTTCCGTATCGAGCGAAATTTGCTTTTGGCGGCTCATTTCACCGATCAACCATTTCAATCGCTCCGGCGTGGTGATGGCTTCATACTGATGCGTGAACTGCGGCGCCTCCGCCTTGGCCAGCGACCGCATTTGATTCGTCAACCCATGAAAGCCGAACTCCGCGAACAACTCCGCCGCCCCGGCCGGATCGAACCGCCCCGCCCGCCCTTGCTCCCAATTCACGGCAATCGCCATGTCTGAATCCAGCCGCACCAATCGCCGGCTGACCGATATTTGCTCGCGGCCCGCCAGCAAATTCTCCTTCCTTTTTCCCTTCGGCAATTCGTCGGCGTGCGCCAGCAAGTTATCCAGCGTCTGGAACTTGTTCAGCCATTCGCCGGCCACTTTCGGTCCCACCAGCGGCACGCCGGGAATGTTGTCCACCGAATCCCCTACCAGCGTTTGGAAATCGACCACCTGTTCCGGCCGAATCCCCCACTCTTCTTTCAGCGCCGCCGCGTCAAACACCAAGTTCTTGCGAATGTTGAAAATTCCCACGCGGTCCGAAATAAGCTGCCGGCAATCTTTGTCCCCCGTGACCAACAGACACTCCCCGCCGGCTTGCTCCACTTGCCGCGCCATCGTGGCCAAAATATCGTCTGCTTCATAGCCGGGACACTCCAGTACCGGAATCCCCAGCGCCGCCAGCACCCGACGAATGCTCACAATCTGCGGCCGCAAATCGTCCGGCATTTCCGTGCGATGTTCCTTGTATCCTGTGAACAACTCATGGCGAAACGTCGGCCCCGACATATCGAACGCCGCAAATAAATAATCAGGCTGCTTCTCGTCGAGTAGAAACATCAAGTCGCGGGCAAACCCAAACACGGCGCCGGTCGGCTCGCCGCGCGGACTGGTCATTTCCGGCAGCGCGTGGAACACCTGAAAAATCAGCGAGTGCGAATCGATCACGTACACCGTTTTGCCCGTCAGATCAGGCACGGCGGCTTTCGCTTCCAAGGGTTCTGCCGGCCGCTCGGCCCAATCTGCCCCCATTTCACCGGTCGCTGGCGTACCGGGAAACTCACAATCCGCCGGCGCTCGCGGATCAGCCGCCGCTGGTTTCGCACCTGCTTTCAATCCAACCTCCGCTTGCGGTTTAGCACGCGCAGCCGTCCCTTCCGCAGCCCTGTCGCTGCCGCCATTAGCCGCAGCGTCTTCATTCCCCCCCAAACCGGGCAGCTCAATCTGACGCTCCGCTTTTTTGCGCGATCGCGATTTCATCGTGGCAAACTCTAACGAGTAATCCGGTTCTACCGTGTAGGAAAAATCACCGCTTTGATCGTGCGGATTTCCGTAAAACGTACAAATTATACGCGACCCAGTGCTCTGGATCGTAGGGGCTCCGCCAGCCCAGCGTCAAGCGCCGCTGGGAACCAATCAAGTGCCGGTCAACCGCATGCCGAGTAACGGACTAATGAGTTGTAGGGCGCGCAGCGTGCGCGCCGATTGTGCCCGCGGCGTAAAGTTTAGTGCCCACGCTGCGCTCAGCCCGTGGAGTTCCATCCCATGCTGAACTTCTGGAAAATTCGTCGTTCCACAAGGTCTAATCTTGTGGCGCGATCAGCCGCTGCCAAACGCCACCTGCGCTTCGAATCGCTCGAAACGCGCCAACTTTTGTCCGCCTCCGGCGACTTCAACGGCGATGGGTTGACCGATTTAGCCATCGGCTCGCCCGGCCTCACTTCCGGCTCCGCCACCGACGCTGGCGCGGTCAGCATCATTTACGGCCAGAACGGCACGGGCCTGACCACCGCCAATAACCAACTGTGGACCATGAGCCGGCCGGGAATGGTCGGCGGCACACAAGCCGGCGACGCCTACGGTTCCGCACTCGCCATCGGCGATTTCAACGGCGATGGCTACACCGATCTGGCCGTGGGTCTGCCCGGCCGAAACGCCATCGTGCCTCTGGGAACCGCCGGCAGCGTGCCGACTGTGATCGGCGGCGTTCGAGTCGGCGTGCTCAAAAGCGTCGGCGCGGTCAGCATCATTTATGGATCGCCCACGGGTTTGGTTCCCACCGGCAGCCAGTTCTTCACGCAGACTAGTCTGTTTCCATTAACCACGTTGGTAAGCGGAACCGAATTTGGATATTCCCTCACCACCGGCGACTTCAACGGCGACGGCTACGCCGATTTGGCCATCGGTGCGCCGTTCATGACCGTCAACGGCGTTCAAAAAGCCGGCGCCGTGTACGTCATCTTTGGATCGTCCAATGGCCTGGAATCCAGCGATCCACAAATCATCACACAACACGCCGGTGGAATTCTGGGCACGCCCAGCCAAGGCGCCGCCTTCGGTCAGGCGCTCACCACGGCCGATTTCAACCTCGATGGTTACGCCGATTTGGCCATCGGCGCTCCCACCGCTCCCCGCGGCGGAAGCGTCAACGTCATTTACGGCGATTCCACCGGCCTCCCCTCCGCCGGCAATCAAATTTGGCAACCTGGAATCGGCGGCGTCAAACTTTCGGCCAATATCTATGACAAATTCGGCTGGTCGTTGGCCGCGGGCGATTTCAATGGCGACTTTATTCCCGACTTGGCCATCGGCGCGCCCGGCGCCCTGGTAGGAAATGCATCCGCCGGCGCCGTAACGGTGCTCTTTGGAAGTCTCGCCGGGGATGGGTTAGTGTCGAAAAACAACCAACTCCTGACCCGCACTTCCTTAGGCTCCACTTCCGCGGCCGGCGACCAATTCGGCTATTCCCTCGCGGTCGGATATTTCAACGGTGATACCTTCGAAGACCTCGCCATTGGCACCCCCTTCGCCGGCGTGAACGGCGTAAAAGACGCCGGCCTGGTCCAAATTGTTTACGGCTCCAATACCGGTCCCACCGCAACCGGAACCGTGACCATGACCGAAGCGACTCCCACCGCCGGCTACGACTTCGGCACGAGCATCACCACCGGCGATTACAACGGCGACGGCTTCTACGATATTTCTGTCGGCATTCCGCACCAAAGCTTCGGCACGATCTTGAACGTTGGCGCCGTGCAGACCGATTACGGCTCGACCACGGGCATCATCAAGAAAAATCAACAGCTCTGGCGATTCGGGCTGCTGGGCTTACAAGGCACGGCCACCGCCGGTTCGCTGTTCGGATCGTCGACAACCTGAACTTCTCCCTCTCCCTTGATGGGAGAGGGCCGGGGTGAGGGTGCTGGGCTTTTCAAGGTAGTCAAACGTTGATCGAGCGACGCACCTCAATCCAACGCCGGCGGCTCGTATTCAAAATCTTTCCACTTCATCGCCCGGCGGAACGGCTCGATTCGCAAAAACACTTCACCGTCGGAAAAAATCCGCACCGTCCCGTTCGATTCGCTCACCACCACGGCCACCGATTTGGTTTTCTTCGTGATTGCCGCCGCCGCCCAGTGGCGCGCGCCCAACCCTTTGGAAAGCGTGATGCTTTCCGCCGACGCGTCAATGTACCGCGAAGCGGCTTCCACCGTCCCATCCAGCGCCACAATAAACGCCCCGTCCATTTGCGCAATTTCTTTAATTCCCTCGCGCACTTTCGGATCGAACAGCGTTCGCTCCTTACGGCTGTAGCCGCGCACCGGATCGAACACCAGCGCATGGCTGCTGGCCAGCACTTTCCGCGTGTCCCCCACCACGAACAGCGTCCCCACTGGTTTGCCTTCGCGCCCTTCGCGGCCAATTTCCACGGCCAGTTCGACGACGGTTTTCAGCGTATCCAGCGGCGCCTTCTCTTCCAACTGCCGCAAATCGTGCGAAGTCAGCCGCCCCAAATGCTCGTCCAAATGAATCACGCTGATCGAATCGATCGTCTCCGCTTCAAAGCCGCTGTAAATGGCCACCACTTTCGCCCCGGCCGCCAAAATGTCGTCGGCCACGCTTTCCAACAGCGCCTGCGTCAGCTTTTCGTGCACGGGGCTTTCCGCCATGTTCAAAACCACCATCGGAAACCCAGCCTCCGCCGCTCCGTCCAATTCCTGCATGTAGTCGGCCGCCAGCACCACCCGTTGCCCCGTGGTCACTTCGCGCAGCTCCTGCCAGGCGGTGGGCCCTTCCAGCAAAATGAGCAGCGCATCGGCAGTCACCACGTCCGCCAATTCAGCGGCCAGATGAATCATGCTCTGGAATTGTTCGGTAATCTTTTGCACGGTGATGGGCTGATTCAAACAGCGTTGCCTGGTTGGAGTTGACGTGCCGCTGACGAAGGCGCAAAGACGTCTTCGTGCCGCATCGTACGGACTTTATTCGCATCGGGCAAGCACAATGCAGCCAAATGGGTAGTGGCCCAATGTGGAAGAAAATAGATGTAGCGACGGCTGTCCTCAGCCGTTTTGTTCGAAAAAATTGCCGGCGTCTAGGGACAGACGCCACTACATTTTTCAGATTGGGCCACGACCGCCAATTGTGCTGGCCAAACATCCGGCCCAGGGTTAGACTAAAATTGAACAGAGCTGGGTTCGATTGAACCGCTACGAATCATTTGAATGCCGATGAGCGAGATATCAGCCATGCCCCCGCGCGGCTCATCGCCGACCCCTTCAGCCGCTCTCAGCGTGGCTGTGGTTGCCGCCGGTGACCCTCCCCTGCCCTTGCCCGTAACCGCGCCTAAAGCGCGTCAAGCCACCGGCTTCTGGCCCGGTAAAGTGGTGCTCATCACCGGCGGTTCCAGCGGATTGGGCCGCGCCTTGGCCCAAGCTTTTGCCCGTTCCGGAGCTCAGGTCGTCGTTTCCGCCCGCTCCGCCGACACACTGGAAACCGTCGCCGCCGATCTGCGGGTCTCAGGCGCCCAAGTGCTCGCCATTCCCGCCGATGTCACGCAGCAAAATCAGGTCGAACACCTCATCGAGCAAACGGTCCGTCATTTCGGCCGCCTCGATGTCCTGATCAACAACGTCGGCCGCTCCACCCGCGGCGCTCTGCTCGATACCACCCCCGAAGATTTCGCCAACTTAATGGACATCAACTTTCTCAGCGCCGTCCGTTGCACTCGGGCGGCGGTGCCCCATTTGCTCCGCAGCCGCGGGCAAATCGTCAACATCGGCTCGCTGTCGGGAAAATCCGCCAGCCGCTATGTCGGCGCGTATGCCGCCACCAAGTTCGCCCTGGCCGCATACACGCAGCAACTTCGCTTAGAACTGCAACCGCAAGGCGTGCACGTGCTTTTGGTTTCACCCGGTCCCATCGCCCGGGACGATGCCGCCGATCGTTATGCCGATCAACTGGAAGGCCTGCCCCCGCGCGCCGCCAAACCGGGAGCCGGCGTGCGAATTTCGCCAGTGCGTCCGGAAAAACTTTCGCAGGCCATTCTCACCGCCTGCCGCCGCCGCCAGCCGGAACTCATTTACCCCCCCCTGGCCCGCCTGTTCATCGCCGCCATCCATCTGTTTCCGCGCCTCGGCGATTGGTTGGTGCGCAAAATGACGTGAGAAGGCGATTCGCAACATAGCCGCTGGGCTTGCCCAGCGCTGATCGCCGTGCATCATGCACTCTCCCGTCCAGTCGCCGCTTTCCGCACTTGCTGCCTGATGTAATGCTGCACCGCCGCTAACCCGCGCATCCGAACCATCCCCAGCGATTCCAGCAAGCCCAACCGCTTGAGCAAATCTTCCGGTGTGCTCAGCACGTCCTCGGGCGTGGCTCCGTTGAAAGCGTCAATCAGAATTCCCACAAAGCCCTTAACCGTGGGCGCTTCAGGCGCAACATAAGCGTGAATTTCCACGCGCCCCTCGACCAGTTCCACCCAAATGAACGTCGGCGTTTGACACTCCGCAATCCGGTGCAGCCCGGCATCGCGTTCCGCTTCGTATTTGGCCGGAAGCGGCGGCAAATTCTCCGCAAACTCCAGCAGCAGTTCCAACCGCTCCCGCGGCTCCAAATCAGCAAACTCGCCGACAATTTCATCCAGCCTGGCAACGGGCATGTTCACCCCGCCACCGCCGTCTGCGGTTTTTCTGGTGCGGCCACCCCGCCCGGCTCGCTCCCCTTGGCAATCGGCATGCCGACCATGTTGCCCCATTCGGTCCAGGAGCCGTCGTAATTTTTCACGTTGCCAAAGCCCAGTAGATATTTCAGCACAAACCACGTGTGGCTGCTCCGTTCGCCAATCCGGCAGTAGGCAATGGTCCGGCCCCGGCGGCTTAGGCCGTTTTCTTTGCAGTACAACTTTTCCAGTTCCTTGGCCGGCTTGAACGTGCCATCTTCTTGCACCGCCTTCGACCACGGAATGCTCACCGCCCCCGGAATATGCCCGCCGCGCAACGCTCCTTCCTGCGGATAGTCCGGCATGTGCAGCAGCTCGCCGGTGTATTCGCCGTTGGAGCGCACGTCCACCAGCGGCTTGCCGCCCCGGCTGTGCTTCAGGGTTTCTTCACGGAAGGCTCGGATCGACAAATCGGGCTCCTTGGCCACGTAACGAGTCTGCGGATAGGTCGGCTCCGCATCGCGCGTCCACGCCCGCCCATCCAATTCCCACCGTTTCCGTCCCCCGTCCATAATCAGGCATTTTTCGTGACCGTACAGCTTGAACACCCAAAACGCGTAGCAGGCCCACCAGTTATTTTTGTCGCCGTAAAACACCACTGTCGTGTCGTTTTCGATTCCCTTCGACTGGCACAGCCCGGCAAACCGCTGCGTCCCGATGTAATCGCGCACAATTGCGTCCTGCAAATCGGTATGCCAATCGATTTTCACCGCCCCGGGAATGTGCCCCTGGGTATACAAAAGCACGTCTTCGTCCGATTCCACAATCCGGATGCTGTTATCGTTGAGATGCTCGGCCACCCAGACGGTGGAAACCAACACCTCAGGGTGTGCGTAGGATGTCATAACTATTGTCCTTCTATATTCAATTCGCCCGGCGGAGCGCTGCTGTCACCCGGCGGCCAAATTCGCTAACCAATAAGAGTATATTGCGAGGGTTATTCGCCCCAGGCAATGTCCCCACTTACACCCAACCACCCGCATCGAACCATCGCCTAATTCCTAACTCTTTACACCCCTTCAGCATACAACAGCAGTTTTACTCCCGCAATTGGCAAGAATTGCTCCCGAAATACGAAAAAACCTTGATTGCCAAAAATGGCGGTTAGACACTAATATAAGCCGCCACAACACACTCACCCTTTTTTCCACACACACGTACCCCGACGCTCTCGCGCCAGAGGTTCCACACGCATGATCCCCAACCAGGGGCTCGCCGCTGTCCAGGCGGCCCGGCCACGCAATGGATATGCGGGCCACACGGTTAGAATACTGTTTAACCTATTGATTTGGCTCTCCGCAGGAGCAACTTGCGCCCTGGCGAAGGACCAAGTCGGTCTGGATTCATCCCCCGCTGCGCACGCGATTGTTGCCGCCAAGCAAGCCGACGGAGCCATCGCCGCAGTTTCGCCCCCGACCGGCATTTTAAAACCTGCCTCGGGCGCCAAGCCCTTGCCTTCCAGCTCGAGCTCAAACTCCGCCAAAACCGGGCTGTTCAAAATTGGCGATTGGCCTTTCCGTCCGCTCACCCGTCCTAATGTTCCCACGCTCAGCAAATTGCACGGCTGGGCCCACAACCCCATCGACGATTTTATCGGTCAAAAGCTCGAAGCCGCCGGACTCCAGCCCAACAATGCGGCCGATAAGCTCACGCTCCTGCGGCGCGTCACGTTCGATTTAACCGGTCTGCCGCCGACGCCGGAAGAACAGGCCGCCTTTTTGGCCGACCACTCTCCCGACGCTTACACCAAAGTGGTCGATCGCTTGTTGGCCTCGCCGCGCTACGGCGAACGCTGGGCCCAGCACTGGCTCGACGTCGTCCGCTACAGCGAGACCGAAGGTTTCAAAAAAGATGGCCTCCGTCTCGACGCCCATCGTTATCGCGACTACGTCATCCGCGCCTTCAACAGCGATCTGTCCTACGACCGCTTCGTCCGCCAGC
The DNA here is from genome assembly GCA_035499655.1 of Pirellulales bacterium. Classification (NCBI taxonomy): domain Bacteria; kingdom Pseudomonadati; phylum Planctomycetota; class Planctomycetia; order Pirellulales; species Pirellulales bacterium. The sequence goes on along the minus strand of DATJYL010000021.1, from coordinate 53,567 downwards.
AAATCGCCGGCGACGAATTGGAGCCCAACAATCCAGATGCCCTCATCGCCACCGGTTTCATTCGCCTCTACCCGGAAGATATCAACGCTTCCAACATGGTGCAGCAGCGCCAGGAAATCCTCGACGACATCACCGAGAACACCGGCCTGGCCTTCCTGGGCCTGACCATCGGTTGTGCCCGCTGCCACGATCATAAGTTTGACGACATCAAGCAGACCGATTTTTACCGCCTCCAGGCCTGTTTTGCCGCCATCCTGCCTGCCGATGGTGTGTCCATTGCGTCCATAGACCAGGTCGAAAATTACGACAAGCGCATGGAAACGTGGGAGCAGGCCACCAAGCCCATCCGCGATCGCATCGACAACGAGCTGTCCGACGAGCGCGAAGCCGCCCGACAAGACGCCATTGCCGCCTACGATTCGCAAACCTTGGCCGCCATCAACACGCCGCCGGAAAAACGCTCCTGCTTCCAAAAACAGCTCGTCGCCGAGGCCGAAGAATGGATCGATTCCCGCATCGCACGCGCCTATCGCCGCTGCAATCCGGACGAACGAAAACAGTACGATCAGCAGATGGAGGAGCTGTCGAAGTACGATGCCATCAAGCCCGAGTCCTTACCCACCGCCATGGCCGTGGCCGATGGCGACGGTCAACCACCCCCCACCTGCGTCCTGGCCGTCGGCAATTATCTCCGGCCGGAGCAGGAAGTCGCGCCCGGCTTCCCCGCCTTTTTGGGCGCCAGCGAACCGGAAATTACCCCGCCCCCCGAAAAGCCCGCTTCCACCGGCCGCCGCACTGCGCTGGCCGAGTGGCTCACCCGCGCCGACAATCCCATGACCGCCCGCGTCATGGTCAATCGCCTGTGGGCCAATCATTTTGGCCAGGGCATCGTCGCCACGCCCAATGATTTCGGCGCCATGGGTGGAAATCCCTCGCATCAAGAACTGCTCGATTGGCTGGCCTACGAATTCATTGCCGAGGGTTGGCATCTCAAGCCCATCCAACGGCTCATCGTCCTCTCCGCTACGTATTGCCAATCGTCAAAAATCGATCCATCGTCCGCCGCCCAAGCCGCCGCCTTAACTGCCGACGCCGCCGATAATTTGCTCTGGCACGCGCGCCGCCAGCGGCTCGAAGGCGAACAGCTCCGCGATGCTCAGTTGCAAGTTTCCGGCCAACTGAATCTGCGCATGTACGGCCCCAGCGCCAAGCCGGAGTTGCCCCAAGTGCTGGAAGATTCCAAGTACGGTTGGGACGCTGATCAAAAGCCCGCCGACCGCAATCGCCGCTCCATTTACGTTCTCGCGCAGCGAAACATGCGGCTTCCCCTGTTGCAGTCGTACGATCAGCCCGATATGCAAAACAGTTGCCCGCGCCGCACCGCCACCATCACGGCTCCGCAAGCTTTGGAAATGCTCAACGGCGAAGATACCCAGGCCGCAGCCCGACACTGGAGCGGAAAACTGCTCTCCGACTGCGACCAGCACGGACAACTCGACGAAGCCAAATTGGTGCGCGAAGCATACACCCAAGCCTTTGGCCGCCCGCCGCAAGAAAACGAAATCACCGCCGCCGAAAAGTTCGTCGACGCCCAGGCCGCCACCATCACCGCCGAGGCCGCACCGCCCGACGAGAAACAACTCCCTCTCCCTCTGCCCTCCAAAGTCGATCGCGCCAAAGCCGCCGCCGTGGTCGATCTATGCCACGCCCTGATGTGTACCAACGAATTTTTGTACGTCGACTGATCCTGCTGTATAAAGCCGCGACCGTCGGTCGCGCGAGCAGTGTAAAACGTAATTTACTTTCAGCGCGACCACCGGTCGCGGCTTTATAAACATGTCCCTCATTCCTCACCACGAATCCGCCCATTCCCGGCGCGATTTTCTCTTCCGCGCCGGCGGCGGTTTCGGCGCGCTGGCCCTGTGGTCGCTCTTGAGCCGCGATGCTTCGTCCATTGCCCGCGCCGGAACCGACAGCGCCCTCGCCGGAGATCTCACAGCCGCCGCGCTCAATCCGCTGTCGCCCAAATCGCCGATGTTCTCAGCCAAAGCCAAATCGGTCATCTGGTGCTTCATCGACGGCGGACCCAGCCATCTCGATCTGTTTGATCCCAAGCCCACGCTGAACAAGCTCGCTGGCCAACCATTGCCGGCCAGTTTCGCTCGCCCCGAAACCGCCATGGGCAAAACCGCCAACACGCCGCTGATGGCCAGCCCCCGGAAATTCAAACAGTATGGCCAATCCGGAATTTGGGTCAGCGATTGGCTCCCCGAAATCGCCACCTGTGTCGACGACATCGCCGTCATTCAATCGTGCTGGGCCGATGGACTCACCCACGTCGGCAGCGTCTGCGAAATGAACACCGGCAGCATTCTCATGGGCCGCCCCTGTATGGGCTCCTGGGTTCTCTACGGTCTCGGCACAGCCTGCGAAAACCTGCCGGGCTACGTAGTGCTGACCGATTATCCCCAAGAACCACCCGGCGGCAGCCGCCAATGGAGCACCGGCTTCATGCCCGCCACGTACCAGGGCACCAAATTCCGAGACGGCAAAACGCCCATCTTGCACGTCGATCCGCCAGCCGGTTACTCCGCCGCACGGGAACGCAGCGAACTGGATTTCATCCAGCAACTGAACCGCCAACATCTTCTGGGCCGCGAGGACGACAAAGACCTCGAAGCCCGCATCGCCTCCTACGAACTCGCCTATCGCATGCAGTCCGCCGCTCCGGAAGCCACTGACATTTCCGGCGAAACTGCCGACACGCTTGCTCTGTACGGCATCGATCAGCAAGCCACCGCCGCCAACGGCCGCAACTGTTTATTCGCCCGCCGGCTGGTGGAACGGGGCGTCCGCTTCGTGCAGCTCTACATGGGCTCCGGCAGCAAATGGGACGCCCACACCGATGTGGAAGGCAATCACAGCCAGTATTGCAAAGAAACCGATCGCCCCATTGCCGGCCTGCTTAAAGATCTTAAGCAGCGCGGCTTGCTCGACAGCACGCTCGTGATTTGGGGCGGCGAGTTCGGCCGCACGCCGATGAGCGAAAGCGGCACTGGCCGCGATCATAATCCTTATGGTTTCACCATGTGGATGGCCGGCGGCGGCATCAAGCCGGGCACGGTTTACGGCGCGACCGACGAAATCGGCCTCTACGCCGTCGAAAACAAGGCCCACATCCACGACATTCACGCCACGGTGCTGGCCCTGCTCGGACTCGATCACGAGCAGCTCACCTTCCAGCACAACGGCCGCGATGAACGCCTCACCATCACCAGCGGCAAGGTCATCAAAGACATCATCGCGTGAATGACGACGACGAATGGGGAGTGTGGAATGGGGAATATCGCCATCCGCTTGCGGCTTAGCGTGCCGAGCGCGCAACCTCCTCCACCAACCGTCGCGGCACGCCGATGTCGCACACGTGAATTTCCCCCACGTATTGATCTGCGCCGGCCACAAAAAATCCTGGCTTGGCCGCCACAAACGTGGCCGTATTCGCCGCCCGAATCGTATGCCGCGCCGCCGCGCCGGTGTCGCAATCTAATCCGCTGGGCAAATCGACGGCGAGAATCGGCACGCCGCTGGCGTTCATCAGATTGATGGCTTCGGCATACGGCGATTTCGGCTCCCCCGTGGCGCCGGTCCCCAAAATCGCATCGACTAAATATCCGGCCCCCGCCAGCGCCGCGCGAAAGCGCGCCTCATCCAGCGGCGCTCCAAACGTTTGAATTTCCAATCCGGCTTTTTCGAGAATCCCGAAATTCGCCGCCGCATCGCCCCGCAATTCCTTCGGTTCGGCCAGCAACAGCACCATCACCGGCCAGCCGCGCAAATCCAAGTGCCTGGCAATTACAAATCCATCGCCGCCGTTGTTCCCCTTACCGCACACCACTACCATCCGCGGATCTGCGAACCTGCCGCCCCCTGCCCATTGGCTGCACAGCACATCCGTCGCGCCCCGCCCAGCGTTTTCCATCAGCACCAGCCCGCTCATGCCGTACTCGGCCACGGCCCGGCGGTCCACCTCGCGCACCTTGTCTCGGCTAAGAATCAACATAAAAATCCCGCTTCCAGTAAACAAAAAAGCCCTGGGGTTGCAACCCCAGGGCTTCCATCGTTTTCGATGATTGCCGACCGCAATTTTACGGAAACAGCGCCGCCACGCCGCAGTAGCCAATCGCGCCGGTCAGCAGACCGCGGCAGCTAAGCGGAAACGGATCGCAAATCCACGGGGCACAATCGCCCACGCGGTAATAACCCAAAGCGTAATCGCACTCGCACGGTGTCTGCACGCCCACGTTGTACGGCAGCAGCACCAAATCGCCAAAGAAGTGAATGTACGTCTGCGCGTCTTCAAATCCCAGCGGACCCCACGAGTGCCCGTAGCGCTCGATGCTGTCTTCTTCAAAGTATAGCGGCTTGTGACACAGCGCCGACGCCTTCCACGTGTACGTCAGGCATTGCCAATTGCGCGGCACAAACGCATCGGTGCTCAGCGAGCATTCAAACGGAACCTGGTCTCCTTTGGCATTCGCGCCCGGCGGCGTGATGTCGATGCTCAACTTCTCCAGCGTCAGCGCCTTAATTTGGTTGTACTCGTCGCGGCAGGCTTCCTCCGGATTCTTCGCGGGCTGCCTGGTATACGAGGGAACCGGTTCGGCACCGGGCAACAAATCGGGCGCAGGCGGCCCGGAAATTTGCGTTTGATACGTGTCTACGGTGCGCTTCGGCTCGCCGCTGCGCAGCGATTCCGGCGGCGTCGGCTCGTTCGAATCTTGTTCCGCCGATTCAATCCGCAGCGGAGCGGCTTCGTTTTGCACAGGCGCCGGCAAGCTGTCGATTTCTTCCGGCGGCGTCATCGCAATCCGGTGCGAAGTTTTGACCGACGGCAAATTGTCGCCGAACGGATCGGTCAGCGCCACGTTTGACGAGTTCGCGCCGCCAACCAAAATGGGCCCGCCCGCCGGCCGAATGGTTTTCCGCAATCGATCGTACTGGCCCGATTGGTCCTCGTCGTATCCGGCGGCAATCACCGGATGCTTTTGCCCCGCGACTTTGTTGCCCTCTAAATTTTCCACGTTCGCGCTTCGCGCTGGGGCATTCTTGCCGGTGGCGATGTCCGCTGGCTTGGCGCTGTCGACGCAGTCATCTTTGCCGCAGTCCGCTTTCTTTTCGGCAGTCGTGTCAGCCGACTTATCGGCGTCTTTTTTGCCCGAAGCCGAATCATCCGAACGCTCGCCGCTAGCGCTGTCGTCGGTTCGTTGCGGCCGCACTGGGTGCCACACCAAGCGCGTGCCCGGTACTACCGTGGCCGAATCGTAATCGGCCCGGGCCACAGCTAAATGTCCCATCTCCAACGCCGCAAACAGCGCGATGATGTAAAGCGCCACAATCCCCGATCGGTATTTTTTGAATTGCGAACTTCGAATTTCTGTCCTTCCAGCTTCATTCGTCATTCGAATTTCCAACTTCGAATTTGACGCGGCGTCCGCGCCGCCTAACTCGTGCGATGGGCTGCTATTCGTCTCCCGAATACTCCGCGCTGTAGTTGGGTGCTTCCTGCGTAATGGCGATGTCATGTGGATGACTCTCCCGCACACTGGCGTGCGAAACTTGTATGAATTGTGCTTCCTTGCGCAACTCGTCAATGTCGCGCGTTCCCAAATAACCCATCCCCGCTTTCAATCCGCCCACCAACTGATACACAAAACTGCTCAGCGGTCCTTTGAACGGCACGCGCCCTTCGACGCCCTCGGGCACCAACTTGCTGGCGCTGCGGGCTTCCTCGCCGCGCTTCACCGCCTGCCGATACCGTTCGCTCGATCCAGCGACCATGGCGCCCAAGGAACCCATGCCTCGGTACACCTTGAACGTTCTGCCTTGATACAAAATTTGCTGTCCCGGGCTTTCCGCGGTGCCGGCGAACAATCCGCCGATCATCACCACGCTGGCCCCGGCCGCAATCGCTTTCGTAATGTCTCCGCTATAGCGAATGCCTCCGTCGGCAATGATGGGCACGCCCGCCGCTTCGGCCGCGGCAGCCGCATCCATAATCGCCGTAATTTGCGGCACGCCCACTCCGGAAATCACCCGCGTGGTGCAAATGGAACCTGGCCCGATGCCCACTTTCACCGCGTCGGCTCCGGCTGCAATCAGGTCGGCCGCGCCTTGTTTGGTCGCCACGTTTCCGGCGACGACGTCAATTTTCTCCCAGCGTTTTTTGATCTGTTTGACGGTCTCGATCACGTTCGACGAATGCCCGTGAGCACTGTCGACCACTAACACATCCACCGCCTTGGCGATCAGACTTTCGGCCCGTTCAAAGTCGTGAACGCCAATGGCGGCTCCGACACGCAGCCTTCCCAGCTTGTCTTTGCAAGCATTGGGAAACCGCTTCTGCATGTCGATGTCTTTGATGGTAATCAGGCCCGTCAGCGTATAATCTTCGTCAACCAGCAAAAGTTTCTCGACCTTATTTGCCATCAAAATCTTCTCAGCTTCCGCAAGCGTTACAGTCCCCTGTGCTGTCACGAGGTTGTGCCGCGTCATAATTTCGCTGATGGGCGTGTCGCTGCTCTCGAGGAACCGCAAATCACGCCGCGTGATGATTCCCAGCAGCTTTTTATTGCTAGCGCTAGCAGTGATCGGTACGCCGGAGATGTTGGCCTGATTCATCACCTCGCGCGCCTTTGCTACCGTTGCTGTCGGCGGCAGCGTGACGGGATCGAAAATAATGCCGTTGGCGCTGCGCTTCACCTTGTCGACTTCTTCCGTCTGCCGCTCGACACTCATATTCTTATGAATGACGCCCAGCCCGCCTTCTTGGCTCAGGGCAATTGCCATGTCGCTTTCGGTCACGGTGTCCATGGGCGAGCTGACCAGTGGAATGTTAAGCCGAATGTTCCGGGTCAGCCGCGTGCCGACACTCACCTCGGCCGGCACCACCTGGCTGTACCGCGGAAGCAGTAGAACATCGTCAAACGTGATGGCTTGGGCAACGAGTTTGGGCATGGTCATGAGGGGCGAGGAACGAGGGGGTGAAGGGCGAGGGTGAGGTTGTTTGGCAGGGCGTATTATCGTGGTTTTGGCGTGGGTTGACAATGAGTGTCGGAAGCCGGTGGGAGCTCACTTCGTTCGACCCCAGCCAGGCGAAATTCAAATTTTTTTGCGGCGTGCGGAACGTTTGGTCCGTTTGCGCGTGCGCGAAGGTTTACCGGCAATGCGTTGGGGGGAATTTTTTTTCGGCGAGCGCCCGGCGCTGGGCGGCGGCGATGGCTTCCAGAACCAGATGTCGAAACGAGATGGGACCTTGTTCGGCTTCCAAGTCGGCCAGAAACGCGCGCGCAGCCGCTGGGCCGAGCCGCTGGATGACATTGTTCCAGGTGTTGACCGAATCGTGCATGTCCAGCACGCGCTGGTACAGGCTGAGCGGCGTGACGAAATGTCGCGGGGCAAGTTTGCGAGGACGTCCGGGACCGGGCGGACAGCCTGGGGTGAAGCGCCCGAGCGGATCGCGCTGGTGAACGACGATGGCCGGCGGGGACGCCTGGCGTGGGGCCAGCATGCGGGTGGATGCGTCTTCAAGTTGTGCCATGACCAGTTCGGCGCGGTCGTTGGCTGGCGTGAATGTTTGGGTGTGGCTGTTCATGTGTCTGGAGAAAACGGGAAAAAAGGGTGAAAAACAGATTTGAAAAGGGTGGAAAACCGACGGGAAAACGGCGGATGGGTTGGTTGAGCCGGAGCATATCAAGCCAGTTTTCTATTTTGAAAGATTGAGAGTGTACATATTACCATGTGAGTGGCCCAATTCTCTCAGAGAATTTTTTTAGAGAGAGCTATGGCAGTGCGAAAAAAGAAAGAGCCGCTTCCTCGCGGTCGCGGCTCTGGGTGGTGGGACAATTTGAAATTCCGACAGCCGCTTTTCCCGACTGACACAGTCGGGCTATGTTCAAATTGGCCCACCACCCGGCTCTGCTCGCCAGAATGTATATTTCACGCTTTTGTTGCGACCGGCCGGTCAATTCAGCGCATCACCGCCAAATGGAGCGGGCCAATCGTCAGTTGGTTGTGTTGGTCAGATCGATGTCACGGGTGCCGGTGGCTTGGCGCGACTGCATGATGTGAGTGCGGAGCAAATCTTTCACCACGTCGGGCTTGTTCACCCATCTCAGGAAAATGCCCGGCGCGTCTTTGTCGCTGGAAAGCGCCTCGACCGTGCCGACGTTGACCAGGCGCTGCAGGAAGGATTGATCCATGGATAAATCGCGGAGGCGGAACAATTCGATTTCGACTTCTTTGCGATCGACAATGCCCGTGTAAATTTTCAGCCGCTGGCTGGTGAGCGTGTAACGTGTGGCTTTAATGCGGCAGAATTTTGTAAAGGCGATCAGTAACGGCAGGAGCAAACCGAGCCAGAAATAAGGATGCACGAGCACGGCGGCAACGCCGAAAATAATCGCCAGCAGCACGCACCAGAAGTACGTGCCCAAGCCGGCCCATTGCGAGGGGTTGCCGGTCCAGATTTGGGTTTCAGCTTCGGCAGTTGACATGTGTGGGTGAGGAGGTGAGTGGTGAGGAAGTGAGTGGTGAAGGGTGAGTGTTGAGTGGCGACAACAATTGGAGCCGCGCGTGTGAGTAAGCGGTGATTAGAAGGCAGAAAGCAGAAGGCAGAATAACACAGGAGAGAACCGAGGGGAACAGAGGGTCCAACGGCAATTGCAGAGTGCAGATTGCAGCGTGCAGAATGGGCCGGGCCGGCACTGGCAGAGCCAGTGGCAAGCGGTGGGCTATAGTTGAATAGATTCAGAGGAAGCATCTATTTGTCGGGAGATATCACCATGCGCCGGTTCAAAATTGTTCTGTTCGTTAGTTTGTTTGCCGGGTGGAGTGTGAGTTATGCCAGTTCGGCGGGGGACGATACGCAAGCTTGGCAGGGAACTTGGAAACTGGTTTCGTGCATGGCCAATGGAACGGCGCAGATGGCGGATATGCAGTGGATTGTCAGCGGCAGTCAATATACCGTTCGTCTGAACGGGCAATCGGCGGCGGTGCCGTATGTGTTCAAGCTCGACCTGGAGCAAAAGCACATCGACGTGTTTCATCACGACACGCCGGCCGGAACCTTCGGCGGCCGGTTCAAAGGCATTTACGATGCCCAGGGAAATTCGCTACGGGTCTGCTACGACCTGAAGGGTCAAAAATACCCGAAGTCGTTCGACGCCAGCCGCGGCTCCGCCCAAGTGCTGTACGAGTTTCAGCGGAGCGGCAATTAAGACAGGTCGGCCGCGGGCGGCAGGCAGCAGGCAGTGATGCCAGTGCGATGACATAGAGCCCCGCGCGTCAGCAAGCGGTAGGCGGCGGCCCCAGGCATTTCTCGCGCAGAGACGCAGAGACGCAAAGAAGAATTTAGATGTAGAGCCGCGCGCGTCAGCAAGCGGTAGGCGGCACCCATGCAGAAATTAAGAGTTGGCAATTGCCGAATTAACGCCGAAGGCGTTGAACAACACAGCCCAGGGTCAGCGCAGCGCCGTACGTTCTCTGCCTGAGGGCCGGAGGCCCGACAGGAAATAGCCGCAACCGTGAGGTTGCGGTGTGATGGAACAAAAAATGAATGAGGTCCGGAGGACCGCTACCTTCTGTGCCGGTCCTTCGGACCTCGAATTGTTTTAATGCCCTCTGAACCCCGATCTGACGATCGGGGCTATTGCCTGACGGTCCTCCGGGCCTAAATCACGTTACCCAGGGTTGCCGGACAACCCTGGGCTTTGTTGTGCAACGCCTTCGGCGTTGGGGATGTTTGTCGCAGCTGGGCAGTATCACCCGTGCGATCAATAAAAAGTTGTGTATTCCCGCCAAATTGAGTAGACTAATTTGACGTTCGGTTAGTTGCTTTTAGTAAGGCGGAATAGGAGCGTCCGATATGGCGAGAAAAATTAAGCATATCCATGCAAGTCCCAATGAATGGATACGTGTTCATCGTGGGAGTGGCGGTGTATCGAAAGGGGGCGGCACGGGAGTATGGATAATAATTCTTTCAATTATTTTCGTGTTATATTGCATCCCAACCATCATCGGATGGGTGACAAACTTCTTCGGATGGACGGCTAATGCTGCTGAGTCGACGTCGCAAGGAGTACAGAATTCCTTCCATTACTTCCTTGATAATTGGATTGTGTTTGCCGCAACCATATTCGGCCTTACAATTTTGTTTCTTGTGATCGCATATAGAAAACCTATTTTATCTGCGATTTGCGCGGTAGGTCGAGGAATTGCCGAGCTATGGGTAATAAAAGATTGAATATCGCGTCTTTCGCCAGACCGGCGATGCGCCGGCTTTGTGTTAAACAGCAGGCAGCTCTCTCCCCTGCGCGGACTTCGGGTCGCGGCTAAACGTTTAGTGCACTAGTTTCTTGTATTTAAACCGGTGGGGTTGGTCGGCGTCTTGGCCGAGGCGGCGGCGGCGTTCTTCTTCGTAGGCGGCGAAGTTGCCGTCGCAGACGTGGACGTAGCCATCGCCTTCGAAGGAAATAATGTGCGTGGCGATGCGGTCTAAGAACCAGCGGTCGTGGCTGATGACGACCACGCAGCCGGCGAAATTCACGATTGCTTCTTCCAGAGCGCGGAGCGTATCCACATCTAAATCGTTGGTCGGCTCGTCGAGCAGCAGCAGATTGCAGCCGCGGCGGAGAAGTTTGGCCAGGTGTACGCGGTTGCGCTCGCCGCCGGACAGATCGCCGACTTTTTTCTGCTGATCGGTGCCGGTAAAGTTGAAACGGGCCAGGTAAGCACGGGAGTTGATTTTGCGGCCGCCCATTTCGAGCACGTCGGTGCCGCCGGAAATTTCTTGATAGACCGTGTTTTCGGCCTTGAGGGCGTCGCGGTTTTGATCGACGTAGCCCAGCTCGACGGTGTCGCCGATTTTGACTTCGCCCTTATCGGGCTTTTCTTCGCCGGTGATGAGGCGGAACAGCGTGGTTTTGCCCGCTCCGTTGGGGCCGATGACGCCGACAATGCCGCCGGGCGGCAGGCGGAAGCTGAGATTTTCGAACAGTTGATTGTCGCCGTAGCCTTTGCTGACGTTTTTCATTTCGACGACCAGCGAGCCGAGGTGCTTGCCCGGCGGAATTTGGATTTCGAATTCCTGCTCGCGTTCCTCGAAGCGCTGGTTGGAAAGCTGCTCGTAGGCGTTGATGCGGGCTTTGCTTTTGGCCTGGCGGGCGCGGGGGGCGAGGCGAATCCATTCCAGTTCGCGCTGCAGCGTTTTTTGGCGGGCCGTGGCCTGTTTTTCTTCCACGGCCAGGCGAGCCTGCTTTTGCTCCAGCCAGGAACTGTAGTTGCCTTCCCAGGGAATGCCGCGGCCGCGGTCGAGTTCCAAAATCCACTTGGCGACGTTGTCGAGAAAATATCGATCGTGCGTGACGGCGACGACGGTGCCGGCGTATTCGGCCAGATGGCGCTCCAGCCAGTGAACGCTTTCGGCATCGAGATGGTTGGTGGGCTCGTCGAGCAACAGCAGGTCGGGCTTTTCGAGCAGGATTTTGCAGAGGGCCACACGGCGACGCTCGCCGCCGGAAAGCTTGGTGACGTCGGCATCGCCCGGCGGGAGATTGACGGCATCCATGGCGATTTCGATTTGGCGGTCCAGCTCCCAGGCGTTGTGGAGATCGATTTGATCTTGCACTTTGGCTTGCTCGGCCAGGAGCTTTTCCATTTCGTCGGGCTCCATCGGCTCGCCGAGGCGGGTGTTGATTTCGTCGAAGCGGGTGAGAATGGCGCGGATGTGAGCGACGGCTTCGTCGACATTGCCCTGCACGGTTTTGGCGGGGTTGAGTTGCGGCTCCTGCGACAGATAGCCGACGGTGTAGCCGTCGGTGAGACGGGCTTCGCCTTCGAAGTTTTTGTCCTGGCCGGCCATGATGCGGAGGAGCGTGCTTTTGCCGGCTCCGTTTTTGCCTAGCACGCCGATTTTTGCGCCGGGATAAAAGGCAAGCCAGATGTTTTTGAGGACCTCTTTGGGGCCGTGCTTTTTGGAGAGATCGGCAACGGTGTAGATGTATTTTTCGGACATGGTGGAAGGAGGAAAGTGGGCAGTGGGCAGGGTTCAGGGTTCAGGCTAATTGCTAGTCGCTGGCCGCTCGCGCTATCAGACACCAGTTAACACGATTCTACCGTTACGGGTTGCCGCATGTCGCGGGGGGAGTTGGGGCGGGGGTTCGCTTTCTGCGGGGCATGACCTCCAATTGAGAGGAAGCCTGGATTGGGAAAGCGGCGTCGACGAAACCCCGGTCCGCGGTGCGCCGATGGGCAGGCTCTATTCGGGGTGCTGTAACGCATTCTGTTTTTATTTGGCGCTGGCAAAACAACAAGTCGGGCTGTTGCGAATCATGAATTGATCGAGGGAAGAGAAATTGGGGGCACTTGAAATGGGAAAAACTTTGAATGGCGAAACAGCCGAGACGGCGGGAAAGCACAAATTGAAAACCCTGGAGCCGGTGGTGATGTTTATTCGGCGCGTGATCCGGGGCGAAAAATTTTTCCCCGGCTCGGAACGTCGCACCAGTTTGCGGTATCCGGTGACCATGCCGGTGCGGGCCACACCGCTGGACGAGAGGCAAGTTCCCAACGGCGAGGCATTCCTGGGGGTCACACGCGATATTTCCGTGGGCGGGTTGTGCATGTATCACCTGGAATCGGTCGAATCGCGCTATTTGCAATTGGAGTTGACCGGCAACACCGTCAACGAAGAGCGGCTGAACGTGGTGTTGGAAGTGGTGCGTTGCCGCCAGACCGGACCATTTTTCGAAATCGCCGGGCGGTTTGTCGGTTATGCCTGAGGGACAGGCGGCAGGTGGTGCGCAGCAGACGGTGCGCAGCAGACGGTGAAAATGGAACGCCGGCCACAGACCTCGATCAGCGGGCAGAGGGCAAACGACGAACAGCGAAACCGGGGTTGGCCGTAGGCACGGCGTCGCAACTTCAGCGCCTGATCCATGGCCGGAATGCGAGCAGCAATGTTTATGCAAGAAAATCGGCCCAGGCATCGAAGTATTCTGTGGAAGATTGATCTGGCGATGATCTTCGTGTTGACAGTCTGCCTGTGGGTGGCATCGGCCCACTACAATTTTTTCGAACAACTGACGAGCACGATCAGAGATTACGAGAATTACAACGCCGATGAAGCATTCATTGCGTTGATTTTTTTGGGCAGTGCGCTGTGTGTGTTTTCTATCCGCCGGATGCGCGAAAATAAGCGGCTGCTGCACGACCGCGAAAAAGCGGTGGACGGTTTGAAAGTCGCCAAGGAACAGGCGGAAGTTGCCAACCAAGCCAAAAGCGAGTTTTTGGCGAACATGTCGCACGAGCTGCGCACGCCGATGAACGGCATCATTGGCATGACCGATTTGACATTGGACACGGCGCTTAGCGACGAGCAGCGTGAATATTTGCAAATGATCAAAAGCTCGGCTGACAACCTGATGCACATTTTGAACGAAATTTTGGATTTCTCCAAAGTCGAGGCCGGTAAACTGGAATTAATTCCCGCCAACCTGGCCCTGCGAGCCAGCCTGGGCGACACGTTAAAGTCGTTGGGATTGCGGGCCCATGAAAAGGGGTTGGAGTTGTTGTATCGAGTGGCCGCCGAGGTTCCGGACGACCTGGTTGGCGATTCGTTGCGGATGCGGCAAATTCTCGTGAATTTGATCGGCAATGCCATTAAATTTACGGAGCGCGGCGAAGTGGTGCTGGACGTGAATTTGGAGAGCACCGATAAACGCCAAGCGATTTTGCATTTTTCTGTGCGCGATACCGGCATTGGAATTTCGCCAAGGATGCAAGCCAGGGTATTCGAGGCGTTCACACAGGCCGACAGTTCCTCCACTCGTAAATATGGCGGGACCGGCTTGGGGTTGTCGATCTCCAAGCAGATTGTCGAGTTGATGCAGGGACGGATTTGGGTGGAAAGCAACGTGGGCCAGGGGAGCGCCTTCCATTTCACGTTGCGATTGGGATTGCCCCAGCGTCGACCTGGGGAATTGCCGCCGAGGCAGTTGGATTTTCATGGCGCGCGAGTATTAATTGTCGACGACAACGCGACCAGCCGAAACATTTTGGAAGAGCTTGCCTGGGGTTGGCATTTGCGCCCCTCGACGGCCGATAACGCCGCGGCGGCTAGTGCCGAGCTCAAAAAAGGGCTGCTCGAGGCCGATCCTTACGATTTGGTTTTGCTGGATGCGGCCATGCCTGGTTCCGACGGCTTTACCGTGGCCGAGCAAATACGGGCCGACTCGAAACTTGCACGCAACGTGATCATGCTGCTTTCGGCCGATGACAACAGCGGCGACGCAGCCCGCTGCCGCGCGCTAGGCATTACGCGGTATCTTCGCAAGCCGATTGCCACGCCGGAGTTGGCGGGGGCCATTTTGGGCGCATTGAGCAAGCCCGGCGAGCCTGGCGTGCCGGCATCGGACATGGCCACGGCCGATGCTCCAGGCGCCGTGCCTAAAGTTGCAGACTATCCGCGGCATATCCTGGTTGCGGAAGATAATCCGGTGAATCGTTGCGTGGCGGCCGGCTTGCTCAAAAAGCGTGGGTACCTGGTCGATACGGTGGAAAACGGCCAGCAGGCTCTGCGGGCTTTGGCCTGTCAGCAATTCGACTTGGTGTTAATGGATTTGCAAATGCCCGAAATGGACGGCTTGCAGGCTACGGGAGCCATTCGCCAGCTGGAAAAGACCACGGGAGAACATCTGCCGATCGTGGCCATGACCGCACACGCCATGGTCGGCGATCGAGAGCGTTGCCTGTCGGCGGGCATGGACGATTACGTTTCCAAACCGATTGAACCCAAACATTTTTTCGCCACCCTGAAGCGTTGGTTAATCAGCGCCGCGGACGGAGTGGGCGGCGCGGAACGGCCTGCAACGGGGAAGTTTGCGTCGGGTGAAGCGGGTCCAGCAATCTCGAACGCGGCTGGTGAGGAACACGCCGCTCCGCCGCAGATGATCGATCGCAGCGAAATTCTCGATCTGGCATCGTTGCGCGCGCGTGTGGAACAAGACTTGGATTTACTGGAGGAGATGATCGAGTTGTTTTTGAGCAGCTCGCCGTCCCTGTTGGCGGAGATCGAAAGCGCCGTGGCGCAGCGCGATTGCCCGACGATTACCCGGGCCGCGCATTCGCTGAAAGGCGCGTTGTTGAACATTTCGGCCGGCGGGTGCGCCAAGGCGGCCTTGGAGCTGGAAGACCTGGGCCGGTCGGGCGAAACCGCGCGCGTCGACGAATCGTTGGCCGCGTTGAAGCTGCAATTGCAGCAATTGCAGGCGGAACTGACCCGGACTGAAGTGGAAATTGAAGCGGAAAAAAATCAGCAGGCGGAACAAAACCGCTGCACGGAGCAATGGCCATCGATGGATTCCAGTCCCGCGGTCGAGCTCAAGCCCATCACTGCGTCTTCAGTCGCAGGACGCTGACCGAATGCGCGGGAAAATCGTGCGTGAAGCTGGCCGCGGCATTGTCGAGGGTGGATTTTTGCGGGGCCACCTTAGTGGGGTTCTCGACGGAGTTGACATCACCGGGCTCTCCAGAAAGCGTGATGAGCTGCGCTTGCGGGGCCACATTTTTGGCTCCCTGAAAGTTCAGTTTTGCCGAACACGGCTCGGCGGAGACATTCACCATTTTCAAAATGACCTCGCCGCTGGCGTCATCGCGGCTGGCGGTGGCGAACAGCGCGGGCGGAGGCGTTGCGGGCGTTTGTGTGCCTTCGGAAACCAGCTTGTCGTCCAAGTAGCACTTGATGTTGCGGCCTTTGACTTCCATGCGGATATCGTACCAGCGGTCTTGATCAACGGTGACGGGAGCATGCGGGCTGATGTCGGTACTGACGCCGTCTTCGATGGCTTCCAGTGCGGTCGACTTATTGTTCCAGCCGCCGATATTCCACCAGACGTAATTATTGCCGTCGGTCGCGTGGACCAGGATGAGGAAGCCTTCGCGGCCGGAGTTTTTACGGGCTTGCAAGGTGAGGGTGTAATCGGTCCAATCGCGGTCGCCGGCGACGGAGCGGCAGTTTTCGCTAATGGCCGATTGGTGGTAGGCGCCATCGTCGACGTTCCAAGTGCCGCGTGCGGGGCGCCAGTCGTCGGCGCCCTTGGAAAAATCGGATTGGTACAATACTTTGTCGCCGTCCGTGACTTTGATGTTTTTGTATTCGGAGTCGGTGTTCCAGGTGGCCACGCCGATGCGGCCGTGCGGCTCCGGCGGGGCATAATCGGGCTGGGCAGTGGCGGCAATTTCAACGGGCAACACGGTGTCGCCCCGGTTCTGGCTGAACATTACTTGGGCGTAATACGACGGCGAGCCGTAACTGGACAGCGCGTTGTAACCGATGAGGTCGGTGGCCCATTGCATAGACCCGGTGCGGGGAGTGAGATCGCTCACATTCACAAACAGCGGCGCGTAGGAAGCGATGAGGACCAAATCAGCATTGCGCTCCAGGCCGGTCATCCAAGCGGAATCGCCCAGGGCGGCATTCATGTTCGGCGTGGGGCTGCCTTCGCGGGTGGCCCATTCCCCGACGAAAATTTTGGGGCCGTTTCGAGGATGATGATCTGGATCATAAAGATGGGTCATGTGTTCCATCTGCTTGGCGCTGCGATAATAGTGATCGTCGAGCACGTCGGCTTTGCGGTCATGCACCGGCATGGTGGCGATGATTTGTAATTGTGGATATTTGGCCTTGATGGCATCGTAAAAGGCGGCAAAGCGTTCCTCGTAGGTTTTTGCGCCGCCGCCGAGGTTATCTTCATTGCCGATTTCCACGTAGTTGAGCATAAACGGCTGGGGGTGACCGTCGGCTGCCCGTTTGGCGCCCCAGGTGGTGGAGGCATCGCCGGTGACATACTCGATTTCGTCCAGCGCATCTTGCACGAAGGGCTTGAGTTGATCGCCGGTGGCCACGTAAGTGCCTCTCAAACAAAAGCCGGCGAACACGGCCATGACCGGCTGCATGTGCAGGTCTTCGCACCAATTCAGAAATTCCAAGAGGCCCATGCCGTCGGAGGAGCGGTAATTCCAGGGGCTGAGGTGTCCCGGCCTCTGATCGAGCGGACCGACGGTGATTTTCCAGTTGTAGCGGTTGGCGAAGTCGTTGCCTTCGACATAATTTCCGCCGGGGAAACGCAAGAACGCCGGATGCATTTCCTTCAGCAGGTTCATGATGTCGATACGGTTGCCATTGGGCCGGTCGTTGAACGTGGGCGGGAACAGCGAGACCAGGCTGAACCAAACTGTGCCCGGGGCGGCGGCGGAAATGACGAAGCGGTTTTTGGACGATTCGGGCCCGTCGCCGGTTTTAAGGGTGACGTCGTACTGTTTCCAATCGCTGGTGATTTGCGGCACCGTGGCGGAGGCATTGACTGTGCTGTTATTGCTTTCGATGTCGACGGTGAGCGGGCCTTTGAAATCGTCTTTGCCCTTGGCATAGAAGGAAGCGTGATAGGTTGTGTTTGGCTTGACGGGGATGCCCCAGTAACCCTCGTTGGCGACGCCGACGCGGCCGCCGTCGCCCACTTTGCTCACGTCTAAGCGAAGGCTTTTGGTGAGGGCCGTGGTGTTGACCGGATCGGCGGAGTCCAAATCGATTTTTCCTTCGGCGCCGTCGCTTTTAACGAGCGACCAATGCAGGGGCTTGGAATCGTCGTCTTTGAATGCGCGGTTATGGATCAGCTCGGCGTATAAACCCCCATCGTAGCTGTAGTTGATTTCTTCGGTCATCAGGCCATACAGCGAGGGGCTAATTTTAGCGCCGGGCTGATCGACTTTGACGGTAATCTCCGCGTCATTGGCAGCGCGGGCGGCGCTGCTGCACAAGACGATAGAAATGGTCAATAGCACGGCAAAAAGCGAAGCCAATTCGAGTTGGTGCGACAACCGGCGACGGATCATGGCACTTTCTCCCTTGAGCAGAGCGTGAGCATTTGAAGGCAATTGAAAACGCAGGCAACGAGAACCGATCGGTGTTGTTTTGCAGCAGGGCGGGCCGCGGCGGCTTTGATTGGTGGCGCCTAAACCGCCTGCACTTACCACCGCCTAGAGGCGGCTTCCCCGAATCTGGATTCATGTTAACTGTCGGCGTCGGGGGCTGCAATCGGCGGGTAAAAATTATTAGTTCCGGCGATGGCGTTGGGCAGGCTGAACCTGGACAGCCCGCAGGCGGTAGGATAATTTACAAGTTCCGCAAGGGAATTTTGGCACATCATCCAACTTATCTGGGGGAACTTCTATGAGGTCCTATTGTTGGCGAGCGGCGGTTGTCGCGCTGGGGCTGGCGATTTGTGTGCGGGGTTGGGCGGCGGACAAAAAAGTGAAGCTGGCGTTTGTGACCAACAACGCGGCCACATTTTGGACCATTGCTCGGGCCGGCTGCGACGAAGCCGCCAAACAATTAGGCAACGTGCAGTTGGATTTCCGCATTCCCTCGACAGGCGGAATTGCCGAGCAGCAACAAATTTTGGACGACCTGGTGGCGGCGGGCGTGGACGGCATCGCCGTGAGCCCGATTGATCCGGGAAATCAAACCGAGTTTTTGAACAAAATTGCGGACCAAACACTGCTGGTGTGTCACGACAGCGACGCGCCCAAAAGCAAGCGCGTGTGCTACATCGGCACCGACAACACCGCCGCGGGCGAGGCGGCTGGAAAGTTAATTAAGGAAGTGTTGCCCAGCGGCGGGAAAATTATGTTGTTTGTCGGTTCGCTCGATGCGCAAAACGCTAAGGAGCGGTTCGCCGGCATTAAGAAGGAATTGGCCGGCTCGAAAGTGGAAATTATCGACGTGCGAACCGACGAGACCGACACGGTGCGGGCGCAAAAAAACGCGGAGGACACGCTGGTGAAATATCCGGACGTGGCCTGTTTGGTCGGCTTGTGGAGCTACAACGGGCCGGCGATTTTGAACGCGGTGCGCAATGCGGGCATGACCGACAAAGTGAAAATTGTGTGCTTTGACGAAAACGCCGAGACGCTGGAAGGCGTGGCTTCGGGCGACATTTATGGCACCGTGGTGCAGCAGCCGTTTGAATTCGGCAAGCAAGCGATTACGCGGATGGACAAATATTTGAACGGCGACAAAACCGCGCTGTCGGACGGTAAACTTATTGTGCCGACGCGGAACATTAAGAAGGCGGACGTGGCGGAATTTCAAGCGAATTTGAAAAAGATTTTGGGGAAGTGAGGGGGGTCGGTGGTGCGCATGCTAAACCGTTAGCGGAAAACCGGCGGCAGGTGGCGGTCGAGAACGCTTTTCGGAATTTGGCCGAAAATATTGATTTCAATTTCCATGGTGGACGTTTCCAACGCCGGCGCACCGAGCGCTGTAACCGAAAGCTCTGGCCCGCTGCTTTTGATGCGCGGCATTTCCAAGCGCTTTCCCGGCGTGGTGGCGCTGGATCATGTCAGCCTGGAAGTCGCCCCCAGCGAAGTGTTGGGCCTGTGCGGTGAGAACGGGGCGGGCAAATCGACGCTGATGAAAATTTTGGGGGGCGTGTATCAGCCCGACGCCGGTGAAATTCAGTTTGCCGGCCAGACGGTGAAGATCAGCAGTGTGAACGACGCCATGCGGTTGGGTGTGGCGTTCATTCATCAAGAGTTGAACGTGCTGGACAATCTGGACGTGGCGGCCAACATTTTTTTGGGGCGCGAGCCGCGCTGGGCGGGGCCGCTGCGATTGATCGACCGCAAACGGATTCATGCCGACGCCGCGCCGCTGATGCAGCGGCTGGGTTTGCAAATCTCCAGCCACACGCGGCTGGATCGATTGCCGATCGCTCAGCAACAACTGGTAGAAATTGCCAAGGCGCTGTCGCTAAATGCCCGGCTGATCATCATGGACGAGCCGACTTCGTCGCTGACGCTGCAAGAGACCGATCGGTTGTTGGAATTGGTGGCTGAGCTGCGCAAGCAAGGCGTGAGCGTGGTGTATATTTCGCATCGGCTGGCGGAATTGAATCGCATTGCCGACCGGGTGGTGGTGTTGCGCGACGGCAAAAATGCCGGGCAGTTAAGCCGCGAAGAAATCAGCCACGACCGCATGGTGAGTTTGATGGTGGGGCGTGAAATCAAAAATTTTTACGTGGCTTCGCAGGTGCAAAAAACGCCGGGGTATTTGCAAGTACGGAATGCTCGATCGAGCCGGTATCCGAAGCAGAGTGTGTCGTTCGACGCGGCGCAAGGTGAAATTTTGGGTTTTGCCGGGCTGGTGGGAGCGGGGCGGACGGAAATTGCCGAGGCGCTGGTCGGTTTGGACCGGCAGGGCCGGGCGGAAATGGCGATTGGCGGCGAGCGAATGAACATCGGCTGTGCGGCGGATGCCATAGCGCGCGGCATTTATTTGGCGCCGGAAGATCGACGGGCCGCTGGTTTGGTGACTGAGATGACGGTGCGGGAAAACATCACGCTGGCGTCGCTGGAAAACTTCGCCTCGATGTTTCTTATCAGTCGGCAGCGGGAATTAAAGACCACTCAGGAGCAAATTGCAGTGCTGAAAATTAAAACGCCGGGGGCGGAAGCGCGGGTGGTGAATTTGAGCGGCGGCAATCAACAAAAGGTCGTGCTGGGCAAATGGCTGTGCATGAGTCCCAAGGTGATGATTTTGGACGAGCCGACGCGCGGGATCGACGTGGGCGCGAAGGCGGAAATTTATCGCTTAATGCGCGAGTTGGCTGACGGGGGCGCCGTGATTTTGATGATCTCCAGTGACATGGAAGAAATTTTGCACGTCAGCGACCGGGTGGCGGTGATGTACGAGGGGCGAATTTCCGGCGTACTGGAGCGGGCCGATTGCAGCGAACAAAACATTATGCAGCTGGCGGTCGGGCGTACGGTGGCGGCGGCTAAATCGCCATGCGAGAATGTGACGGATTCGGCATAGCGCTGGGTCATCCCCCGGCCATTGACCGGGGGCTAAATTAAGGATAATTGCGAAGGTCATGAAAAAAGAAACCGCTGTATTATTGGTTTTCCTTGTGGCGCTGTGTGCGGTGACGACGGCGTTTAATCATCGCTTTTTATCGCCGGCGAATTTGACGAATTTGACCAAATGGATAGGTGTGTACGGCGTGTTCAGCATTGGGGGCGGGCTGGTGATTATCACCGGCGGCATTGATTTGTCAGTCGGCTCGATGTTAGCTCTGGCGGGCGTGCTGCTGTGCATGGAACTAGGTGAATGGCATTGGCCGTGGCCGGTGGCCGTATTGAGCATTTTGCTGCTGCCGATGGTGTTGGGATGGATTCACGGCCTGTTGATTACGCGGATGAATTTGCAGCCGTTTATTGTCACGCTGTGCGGGCTGCTGTTGTATCGCGGTGTGGCCCGATTTATTGCCGACGACGGCACCAAAGGGTTTGGCGACGCGGAGGGAATCGACACGCTGCGGTTTGTGTCGTCGGAGATGGTGTTTCGGTCGCTCGACCCGGAAACGCACAAAGTGGTGTTCCCCGGCATCCCGATGCCGTTTGTCATATTAATATTGGTGGCGATTGTGGCGTGGATTGCCCTGCACCGCTCGGTGTACGGCCGGTATCTGTTTGCCGTGGGGAAGAACGAACAGGCGGCACGTTTTTCGGGCATTAATACCCGGCGGATTATTTCCAGCACGTATGTCATTTCCGGACTGCTGGCGGGTGTTTCCAGCATTATGTTGGCGTTTTGCACGAATTCGGTTTCGCCTTCGACGCATGGCAATTTTTACGAATTGTACGGCATTGCGGCGGCGGTGCTGGGCGGTTGCAGTTTGCGCGGCGGCGAGGGCTCGATTGTCGGCATCGTGCTAGGGACCGCCATTTTGCAAGTGCTGCAAAACCTGGTGAACCTGCTGGGCATTCCCAGTTCGCTCAACTTTGCGGTGATGGGAGCGGTGGTGCTGGTGGGAGTCTTGGCCGATCAAATTCTCCAAAAGCGGGCCAAGAAACGGCTTATTCAACAGCGGGCGTAGGGAAGGACGAGAGGCGAGGGATGAGGGGTGAGATTTGTGCTGTGCTGAAAGTACGGGTAGCATGATGGGTTGGGATGTGTCGGCGAACGGTCGTTCATTCAATCCGGGCATAGATTCGGGGGTGTCATGTGAAGGGGAGCACAATTCGTGTCGCTGGTGGCACGGTGATGGCCGCTGGCGTGATTTTTATCGCGGCGATGTTCGGCCGGCATCTGCTTAGCGAGCAAACGGCCCTGGCGCAAGATGGCGGGCGCGGGCGTTTGCCGCCGCTGGAGGATTCCAATGTTGATCTAGTGAATTTAGCGCTGGTGGCCACGCCTTCGACTTCGTACGTCTCCGGCGACCAAAATATTTTGGCCATTAACGATGGCGCAAATCCACGTCGCTCTGGCGAGCATTACGGCAACTGGCCCCGGGGCGGTACGCAATGGGTGGAATACACGTGGCCCAAGCCGATCAGCACCAACAAGGCCGACGTGTATTGGTACGTCGACGGCAGAGGACTTCATCTGCCTAAGGCTTGCCGTCTGAAATATTTTAATGGCAGCGAGTTTGTCGACGTGCTGAATGCCCAGGGTTTGGGCGTAGATGCAGACGTGTGGAACGAAACCACGTTCGACGAAATTACAACCGACAAAATTCGATTGGAGTTCGATGCCGAAGGAGGCCGCGACATTTCGACGGGCATTACCGAGTTCCGCGTGTTCGATTCGGGCAAATCGCCGAAGTTTCCGCCGCGGGTGAAAGCGGGACCAGACCGGGTGGTGGTGCTGGGCGCCAAAACATTTTTGAACGGCAGCAGCCGCGCGGTGGACAACAGCGATACTGCCCAACTTGCCTGGAGCAAAACCTCCGGTCCGGGCGAAGTGACGTTTGACGATGTGCACTCGCCGGTGACGCGGGCGGCATTTTCCGCCTTGGGCGATTACACGTTGACGCTGAGCGCGGGCGAAGGAGATTTAACTTCGTCCGACACGTTGCGCGTCAAGGTTGTGCCTGCCGCCGATGCCGCACACTTGGAGCCGGTTTACACGACGCACTACAAGCTCGACAGTCCGCTGTGGAACAGTCGGGCCAAAGCCTTAATTGTGAATTGGATTCCCCACTGCTATGCCGAGATTTCCGATTTGAACTTGAAAGAAGGGGGAATTGCCAACCTGATTGAAGCCGGGAAAAAGCTGCGCGGCGAGCCGGCCAAGCCTCACGTGGGCTATCCGTTTTCCAATGCTTGGATTTACAACACGCTGGAGTCGATGTGCATTGCGCAAATGGTGGATCCGAACGGCGATCAGGAAATCGTCGATGCACAGAAGGTGATGCGGGCGAAAATCGACGAGTGGATTCCGATTATCCTGGCGGCCCAGGAACCGGACGGTTATCTGCAGTCGCGGTTCACATTGGGCACGCTGAACCGTCGCACGGGTAATGTGGATCTCGCGCCGCCGCATTGGAGTCCGCAAGGGCGCGGCGAGCACGAAGGATACGTTGCCGGCTACTTTTTGGAAGCGGCCATTTCGCACTACAACATGACCGGCGGACAGGACCGGCGGCTGTACGATGCCGCGAAAAAATTAGCGGACTGCTGGTACGACAATATCGGGCCGCCGCCCAAAAAAGCGTGGTATGACGGGCATCAGGAAATGGAACAGGCTTTGGTGCGGTTTGCGCGGATGGTCGATCACGTGGAAGGCGTGGGCAAAGGGGATAAGTACACGGAACTGGCGAAGTTTTTAATTGATTCGCGCCGCGGCGGCAGCCAGTACGATCAAAGCCATTTGCCGGCTTACGAACAGTACGAAGCCGTCGGTCATGCAGTGCGGGCCGGATATTTTTACAGCGGCATGGCAGATATTGCCATGATGACGCACGACTTGGATTATCAAAGCGCGGTGTGCTCGCTGAGCGACAACATTGTGAACAAGAAGTATTACATTACCGGCGGCATCGGAACTGCGGAAAAAGGGGACGAGGGCTTTGGCCCCGATTATTCGCTGCGCAACAACGCCTACTGCGAATCGTGCTCGGGCACGGCCGTGTTGTTCTTCAACTACAAATTGGATCTCACGTACCAGGATGCGAAGTATGCCGACTTGATGGAGGAGACGCTGTACAACGCCATTTTGGGCGATACAGATTTGGACGGCAGAAACTTTTGCTACACCAATGAATTGGAAACGGCCGGCACACCCGATCCGCGTTATCCGGCGGACGACGATCACTCCGCAGCGGCCGAAAGCTATCGGCAATACCACGCGACTTTGGTGGGCTTCCGCTATCCTTGGCACCAATGTCCCTGCTGTGTCGGAAACATCCCGCGGACATTGCTGATGCTGCCGACGTGGATGTACGCCACGAGCCCGGACAGTTTGTACGTGAATTTATTCATCGGCAGCACCGTCGACGTGCCCAACGTGGCCGGCACGAAGGTGCAGGTGGTGCAATCGACGTGGTATCCGTGGGATGGCAGAGTTGCCATCACGGTCAATCCTGAGGCAAGCAAAGAGTTTTCGATCCGCATTCGTGTGCCTGACCGCGCCACGAGCGAACTGTATCAGGCCATGCCGGCGGTTGCAGGCCTCGTTTCGTTGGCCGTCAATGGCGAAAGCGTGCAGCCGCAAATCGAGCAGGGATACGCCGTGATCACCCGGCAATGGAAGCCGGGCGATAAAATAGAATTCGAGTTGCCCATGAAGCCGCAGCGTGTGACCGCCATCGACAAAGTGGCGGCGGATCGCGGCCGGGTGGCGGTAAAGTATGGCCCGCTGGTTTACAATTTCGAACAGCCCGACAATCCGGGGATGGAGGGGCGTAACTTACCGACGCTGAAAACAGGTTCGCCGCTAACGGCCGAGTGGAAGCCCGAGCTGCTCAACGGCGTGGTTGCCATTCAAGCGGAAGCGGCGGACGGTTCGCCGCTGTTGGCCATACCCAATTATGCCCGCAACAACCGCTCCGGCCATTCGGCCGTGTGGATTCGCGACGAAACGGCCTCCACGACCGCCGCTCAGTGAAAAATTAATTCTGCGTTTATTCCATTCGGAGGAATTTCATGTCGAAGCGACTGATAGCCGTCTGTAGTGGCGCCGTGCTGCTGGTGTGTGCATGCAATGATGCCGTGGCGCAAAGCGACGAAGGTGCGCTGCAAGCCACGGTGACGCTGCACTTGGACCAGGCGAAAACGCGCATCGCGCCGGAAATTTATGGACAATTTGCGGAGCATTTGGGGCACTGCATTTACGGCGGCATTTGGGTCGGCGAAGATTCGCCCATTCCCAACACCCGGGGCATTCGCAACGACGTGGTGGCGGCGCTGAAGAACATCCACGTGCCGGTGGTGCGTTGGCCGGGCGGCTGCTTCGCGGACGAATATCATTGGAAAGACGGCATTGGCCCGCGCGACCAAAGGCCGAAAATGATCAACACCCACTGGGGCGGCGTGGTGGAAAGCAACGCCTTCGGCACGCACGAATTCATGGATTTTTGCGAGCAAGTGGGCTGCCAGCCGTACATTTGCGGCAACGTGGGCAGCGGCAGCGTGGAAGAAATGATGCAATGGGTCGAATACATGACCTCCGACGCCGACAGTCCGATGGCCAACTTGCGGCGCAAAAATGGCCGCGACAAACCGTGGAAGCTGAAATACTTTGCAGTAGGGAATGAATCGTGGGGTTGCGGCGGCAACATGACGCCGGAGTATTATTCGGACGAATTTCGCCGCTATAACACGTTCATCAAAAATTACGATCCGGCCAACAAAATTTATCGCGTGGCGGGCGGCCCCAACAGCGGCGATTACAACTGGACGGAAGTGCTGATGAAAAATGCGGCGAAGTTCATGCAGGGCATTTCGCTGCATTATTATACGGTGCCCAGCGGCAGTTGGGACCACAAAGGCTCGGCCACGGATTTTGATGAGGCGGCGTACCATTTGACGCTGGTGGGCGCGTTCAAAATGGAAGAGCTGCTCAGCAAGCACTCGGCCATTATGGATCGGTACGATCCGCGCAAGCGCATTGGCCTGGTCGTCGACGAATGGGGGAACTGGTACGACGTGGAGCCAGGCAGCAATCCGGGCTTTTTGTATCAGCAGAACACGCTGCGCGACGCGCTGACGGCGGCCGTGAACTTGGATTTATTTCAGGCCCACGCCGACCGCATTTCGATGGCAAACATTGCCCAAATGGTGAATGTGCTGCAGGCGATGATATTGACCGACAACGAAAAAATGGTCCTGACGCCGACGTATCATGTGTTCGACATGTACCAAGTGCATCAGGGGGCGACATTGATTCCGGTGGAAGTGAAAACCGCGGATTACGAGTTGAACGAGAAGAAAGTGCCGGCCGTCCATGCGACGGCTTCCAAAGACACGGACGGGAAAATTCACATCTCGCTGGTGAATTTGGACGCGAACCACGGGACAACGGTAACGATAAAAGTGCCGGATGGAAGCTCGGTCAATTCGGGCACGGTGCTTACGTCGGCGAAGCTAAGCGACCACAACACGTTTGATCAGCCTGATGTAGTGAAGCCCACCGGATTCAGCGCGACCAAAGTCGAGGGCGAGAATTTAACCGTCGAGATGCCGGCGAAGGCAATCGTGGTGCTAGAGCTGCGGTAAAACCGGCATGATTCGGTGGTGGGACAATTTGAAATTCCGACAGCCGCTTTTCCCGACTGACACAGTCGGGCTATGTTCAAATTGGCCCACGATCCACGATTCCCGTCAGTTGTGAGACGCTCGTTGGTTTGTTAATCTAATGGCGTTTGGGGTGAACAGCGTCGAATTTTCCGGGCAATTTGAATGCGACTCTGTACTGAAGCTTGTCGGCTGAGGACGCGCTCTGAACGTAAATCTCTGCGGAGTGTATCGGCATTATGAATACATTGGGCTTGGTTGTTGGCAATCGAGGCTTCTTTCCCGACCATTTGTGTGCCACGGGGCGCGAAGCCGTGATGAAAGTTTTGGCGGCGCAAGATGTGCAAGTGGTCGCGCTGCCGACCGACGCCACCAAATTCGGCGCGGTCGAGTCGCTGGAAGACGCCCGCAAGTGCGCCGATTTGTTTCGGGCCAACTCCGACAAGCTCGACGGCGTGCTGGTGACGCTGCCGAACTTCGGCGACGAGCGGGCCGTGGCCAACACGCTGCGGTGGGCCAACTTGAACGTGCCGGTGTTGGTGCATGCCTTTGACGACGCGCCGGGCACCATGACCATTAAAGATCGCCGCGATGCGTTTTGCGGAAAAATGTCGGCCTGCAACAATTTGAGGCAGTACAACATTCCGTATTCGCTGACCGGCCTGCACACGATCGATCCGGTACGGCCGGAGTTTGCCGACGACGTGCGACGCTTCACGGCCACGTGCCGGGTGGTGAAAAAGTTCAAAAACGCGCGCGTGGGGGCCATCGGAGCGCGGCCCGGGGCGTTCAACACAGTTCGCTACAGCGAAAAGATTCTGGAGCACTACGGCATTACATGTGAAACGCTCGATTTGTCCGAAGTGCTGGGCTGGACCCGCAAATTAGCCGACGATGACGCGGCGGTGAAAGAAAAAATGGCGGCCATCAAAGCGTACACCAATACCGCCAACGTCCCGGAAGGGCCGCTGGTGAAAATGGCCAAGCTAGGGGTAGTGATTGAACGGTGGTCGAACGAGCAAAAGCTGATCGGCACGGCCATTCAGTGCTGGACCGCCCTGGAGGAGTTTTACGGCGTGGTGCCATGCACGATTATGAGCATGTCATCGAACAGCC
Source organism: Pirellulales bacterium (assembly GCA_035499655.1). Taxonomy (NCBI): domain Bacteria; kingdom Pseudomonadati; phylum Planctomycetota; class Planctomycetia; order Pirellulales; species Pirellulales bacterium. The sequence continues at coordinate 25,820 of DATJYL010000021.1, read as the reverse complement.
TGATTCCCAGCGCGTGCGAGACGGACATTACGGGTTTGATAGGCATGCTGGCGCTAACGGCGGCTGCCGGCAAGCCGGCTGCGCTGCTCGATTGGAACAATAATTTCGGCACCGATCCGAACATGGGCGTGGTGTTTCACTGCTCCAACTTGCCCAAGGATTTTTTCAGCAGCCAGAAGATGGATTATCAGGAAATCATCGCGGGCACGGTCGGCAAAGAAAACACATTTGGCACGATTGTCGGAAAAATTGCGCCGGGTCCGTTCACGTATTGCCGGGTTTCGACCGACGATTTGACCGGCAAAATGCGGGCTTACGTGGGCGAGGGGCAATTCACCGACGACAAACTGAACAGCTTTGGCGGCTACGGCACCTTCCGCGTGGAACGCTTGCAAGAATTGCTGCAGTTTATTTGCCGCAACGGTTTCGAACATCACGTGGCGGCCACGAAAGTTTCTGTCGGCGAAGCGGTGTACGACGCGCTGACCACGTACTTGAAATGGGATGTGTATCGACACGCTTAGGGCTAATCGCGATTATGGAAAGAGCATTGGGAATCGGCGGATTCTTCTTTCGAGCCACTGATCCCGATGCGCTAAGTCAGTGGTACTTGAAGCATTTTGGCATCTTGCCTGTGCCCACAAGTTACGGCCAACCTGCCTGGCAGCAAGAGGCGGGAGAGACTGTATTCGCGCCGTTTCCCTTAGATACAAAATATTTTGGAAACGCAAAACAGTCGTGGATGATCAACTTTCGCGTGCAAAATTTAGACGCTATGATTGCCCAACTGCGGGCAGCGGGAATCGATGTAGAAGTTGATCAGGAGGAATATCCTAACGGTCGTTTTGCTCGGTTGAGCGATCCTGAAGATAACCCCATCCAAATTTGGGAACCCAAGTGAGTTTGAATATGCCTCACTATACCATCGGACTGGATTACGGCACCGGCTCGGTGAGGGCGGTGCTGGTGAGCACGGCGGGCGAAGAAGTCGCGGCCAGCGTGTTCGATTATCCGCACGGCACGGGGGGCGTGATCATTAACGACCGCGATCCGAATTTGGCCCGGCAGCACCCGCGCGATTACGAAGTTGGAGCTGAAGCGGCCGTCAAAGGCGTGCTGAAAGAAGGGCGCGAAAAGAAAGGCGTCAAGCCGGAAGAAATTATTGGCATTGGGGTCGACACCACGGGCAGCACACCGTTGCCGGTTGATGCGCAAGGCATGCCGCTGGTCTACGACAAGAAATTTGAAAACGATCCTGCTGCACTGGCGTGGCTATGGAAAGATCACACTTCGCACGCCGAGGCGGAAGAAATTACCAGCGTCGGCGGGAAAAAGCATCCGGAATATCTGGCGAAAATCGGAAATCGGTATTCGTCGGAATGGTTCTGGGCGAAAATTTTGCACTGTGCCCGAGTTGCGCCGGCGGTGTTTGATGCGGCGGCCAGTTGGGTGGAAATTGCCGATTGGATTCCGGCCATGCTGTGCGGGACGCTTGCGCCGGCGAAAGTGAAACGCGGAGTGTGCGCCGCCGGGCATAAAGCGTTTTTCAACGCCCGTTGGGGTGGCTATCCCGATGTCGAGTTTTTGAAAGCGCTCGATCCGCGGTTGGAGAAAGTTCGCAAATCGCTGCCGGAGAAAGTTTACACCGTGGCCGATGCGGCGGGCGCGCTGTCGGAAACGTGGGCCGACCGGCTCGGTTTGAAAGCCGGTATTCCCGTGGCCGTGGGCGCGTTCGACGTGCATTTGGGCGCCGTCGGCTCGGGCATTGCGCCGGGCACGCTCGTGAAAATCATGGGCACGTCCACCTGCGATTTGGCGATTGTGCCCACCAGCGAAAAAATTGCCGATGTGCCAGGCATTTGCGGCATTGTCGACGGCTCAGTGTTGCCGGGCTATTACGGGTTGGAGGCGGGGCAATCGGCGGTGGGGGACATTTTCAATTGGTTTGTGAACGTGCTGCAGCCGGGGGGCACGACCGGGGCAGATCACGCCAAGCTGTCCAAAGCGGCGGCGGCGCTGCGGCCGGGTGAGTCGGGCTTACTGGTGCTCGATTGGCACAACGGCAACCGCACGGTGCTGGTCGATCAGCGATTGACGGGATTGATTGTTGGGCTCACGCTGCATTCCAGCCCGGCGGAAATTTATCGGGCACTGATCGAAGCCACGGCGTTTGGCGCCCGAGTGATTATGGAGCGCTATGAAGAATACGGCTGCCCGGCGAAGCGGATCGTGAACGGCGGGGGCATTGCGGCGAAAAATCCGGTGGCGATGCAAATTTACGCCGACGCCATGGGGCGGCCCCTGTCAGTCACACGCAGCCAGCAAACTTGCGCCTTGGGGTCAGCCATTGCCGGGGCCGTGGTCGCTGGGAAGAAAGCGGGCGGATTTGACCATTTCGCCGAGGCCATTACTGCAATGGCCAGCCCGGCCGACCGGACGTTTACGCCGCAGCCGGAAGCCGTGGCGGTTTACAACAAGCTGTATAGGCTGTATCGGCGGTTGCACGATTCGTTCGGCGTTTCCGGGCACAGCGACGCGCTGGGTGATATGATGAAGGAACTGCTGGCGATTCGCGATGCGGCGAAGCGGGGCTGAAGTTCGGGCGCGCTCCGCTCCGCAGACTCCGCTCCGCAGACTCCGCGTCGCGGCTAAACGGGACGCCGTTGAACACGCGAAACGAGGGGCTTCAACATTTGTTGGTGATTCGAGAGCGACCAATCCCGGCGCGCCGGGACGGCTTTATGTATGGCATACGATGATTTGAAACGCGCTGTGCTGAATGTGAATGTGGCGCTGGTGAAGTCGGGCCTGGTGGTGCTCACTTGGGGCAATGCCAGCGGGGTGGATCGCAAAGCCGATGGTGGCCGCGGCGTGATGGCGATTAAACCTTCGGGCGTGGATTACGACAAGTTAAAGCCCGAGGACATTGTTATTGTGTCGCTGGCCCGCGGGAAAGTGATCGAAGGGACGAAGCGGCCTTCATCGGATACGCAAACGCATCTGGAATTGTACCGCGAGTTCGGCAACATCGGCGGGATTGTGCATACGCATTCGTTTCATGCCACGGCGTACGCGCAGGCCTGCGTGGAAATTCCGTGCTTAGGCACCACGCATGCCGATCATTTTTACGGCACGGTGCCGGTGACGCGGGAATTGACGGCCGAGGAAATCAAAACTGATTACGAATTGAACACGGGCAAAGTGATTGCGGAGCGGTTTCTCAAGGGCGGGATCAATCCTGACGAAGTGCCGGCGGTGCTGGTGGCCAGCCATGCGCCGTTTGTATGGGGCAGCACACTGCAAAATGCGCTGGAAAACGCCATCGCGCTGGAATACGTGGCCGGCATGCAGGTGGAGGCGTATCAAATCAACGCCAAAGCTAAGGCGATTTCGCAAACGTTGCTGGACAAGCATTTCCTGCGTAAACATGGCGCTGCGGCAACGTATGGGCAGGCGGAGGGCAAGTAAGTTTACAATCGCACGGTAGCACAGCGATGGAATTTTGAACCGCGAAGGACGCAGAGGACGCGAAGGAAAGAAAGTCGATCCCAATGAAACGCACCCCAACGGTTCCATCTGCGCAAGTCCGAGAAATCCAAAGCGATTATTATGCGAAGACTAAAAATCTTTGGTTGGTTTTGATTTTGGCAGCGATAGTCAGTTGCTTCGCTGCTAGGGGCGAGGAAACTGCGGCCCCTGCCCTGCCCTTTCACCAATGGGCGCAAACGCCGCCGATGGGTTGGAACAGTTGGGATTGCTACGGCGCAGCGGTGACGGAAGACGAAACCAAGGAAAACGCCGATTACATGGCCGACAAGCTGGCTGCGCACGGCTGGCAGTACGTGGTGGTCGACATTCAGTGGTACGAGCCGCAGGCCAAGGGTTTTAACTATCGCAAAAATGCAAAGCTGGAAATGGACGAGTACGGGCGGTTGTTGCCGGCGCCCAATCGCTTTCCGTCGGCGGCCGACGGGGTGGGGTTCAAGCCACTGGCCGATTACGTGCACGGCAAGGGCTTGAAGTTCGGCATTCATTTGTTGCGGGGCATTCCGCGGCAGGCGGTCGAGGCCAACACGCCGATTTTGGGCACCGACTACCACGCCGCCGATATCGCCGACAAAGAACATCCTTGTAAATGGAACGGCGACATGTGGGGTGTCGACATGACGAAACCCGGCGCACAGGAGTATTACAATTCGGTGTTCAAGCTGATTGCGTCGTGGGATGTCGATTTTGTGAAGGTGGACGATCTCAGTCGGCCGTACGACCAAAACAAGCCGGAGATTGAAGCGATTCGCAAAGCCATCGACAATACGGGCCGGCCCATCGTGCTTAGTACATCGCCGGGCGAAACACTGCTCTCAGAGGCAGATCATGTTGTCACGCACGCGAACATGTGGCGGATCAGCGACGATTTTTGGGACAACTGGAAATCGCTGAAAGAGCAATTCCAGCGCTGCAAAAACTGGGCGCAGTACGCCGGGCCAGGACACTGGCCCGACGCTGATATGCTGCCGTTCGGCCAGGTGCGCGTGGGGCAACGCAACGCCGGAACGCATTTCACACATGACGAAGAAACCACGGTGATGACGCTGTGGTCGATCTGCCGGTCGCCGCTAATCATTGGCTCGAATCTGCCCGAGAACGATGATTTCACGCTGTCGCTGCTGACGAACGATGAGGTGATCGCGGTCGATCAGCACAGCACGGGGGGGCGCGAGCTGTTTCGCAATGACGATTTAATCGCTTGGGTGGCCGATGTGCCCGAGAGCGGCGACAAATATTTGGCGCTGTTTAACGCGCAGGATGCCAAAGAAGGGGCGGATTCAACGGGGCAGGAAATCGGCGTCGATTTAATGAGGCTGGGCTTTTCCGGTCCGTGCCAGGTGCGCGATTTATGGCGGCATACGGCGCTGGGCACTTTTCGTGACAAATTTGTAGCGACGATTCCTTTTCATGGCGCGGGATTATTTCGCGTGGCCATCGACGAAAACAAGCCGGGCGAAACCAAGACCAGGGAAAGCGCGGGCAATGGCAAGCCGATTTTGGCCTTTCCGGGGGCGGAAGGGTTCGGCGCACTGGCAATCGGCGGGCGGGGTGGCAGCGTGGTGCATGTCACTAATCTGAACGATTCCGGCCCGGGCTCGTTGCGCGAGGCCGTAAGCAAACAGAATCGGATTGTCGTGTTCGACGTGGGCGGGTATGTGGCGTTGGAATCGGTATTGCCCGTGGCCAGCAACATTACCATTGCCGGGCAAACGGCGCCCGGCGATGGCATTGGCACGAAGAATTATGAGGTGTCGTTCTCTGGAGCGCACAATATCATTGTCCGGTATTTGCGTTTCCGTCAGGGCGAGACGCCGAAGCAAGACAAAAAGTGCGCCGTTGACATTCATCAGGGGCAGGACATGATTTTCGACCATGTGTCGATCCAGTACGGCCGTTGGGACACGATCGGCATGACCGAAAGCGCGAACATCACGATGCAGAATTGCATTATTGGTCCGGGCATTGCGCCGCAGCGGTTTGGCTGCTTGTGCGAAAGCGACGGCGTGACGTTCAGCCACGACCTGTGGATCAGCAATCACGGCCGCAATCCCAAGAGCAAGGGCAAAGTGCAGTTCATCAATAACGTGGTGTACGATTGGAACGTGGGGGGTTACGATCTGGCGCATTCGGCGGGGGTGAGTTATCACGAGCTGATCAATAACAATTTCATTCGCGGGCCGGCGAGCGGCAATCACGCCCCGTGGTATCAGGCCAACAGCAACGACCAGGTGTTTGCCGAGGGAAATGTGCTCGACGGGCAGCCGCTGGAAATACCGACCGTAGTCACGACGTTGAAAGAAGATTGGGCCCGGCCGCCGGCGGCGGTGACGGTCGATACGCCGGAGAGAGCCTACGAGAAAATTGTGGCGGGCGTGGGTTGCTCGCTGCATCGCGACGCGGTGGATAAGTATCTGATTCAAACACTGACCACGAAAACGGGGAAGCTGTTGAACAGCCAGACCGATTTGGCGGCGGACTTTGGGGGCAACGGTTATGGCGAACTAAGCGGGGGTTCCGCGCCCAAAGATTCCGACGGCGATGGGATTCCCGATGCCTGGGAAACCGCCCACGGCCTGAACCCCAATGACGCGGCGGACGGAGACAAACTGACTGCGAGCGGCTACACGAATTTAGAAGTGTATGTGAACAGTTTGGCCGCGCCGGAAGGGCAATAAATCGGCGTCGGTCGAAGATTCAATTGACCGGCTGGCGGTTTTTGGCCGCATTGCTTTTGCAGCCGATCCAATGGGTGCACATCGAGAGCAATTGGATTTTGTTGACCGGTTTGGTAAGGAAGTCGTCGCAGCCGGCCTCGAGGCACTTTTTCCGGTCCTCTTCCATGGCATGCGCAGTCAAGGCGATAATGGGGATGGCACTGCCGCGTTTGCGCAGAATGCGGGCCAAAGTGTAACCGTCCATTTCCGGCATTTGGATGTCGGTCAAGAGCAGGTCGTACCGCGGCACGCCGGGCAAGCCCGACTCGGTCCTTTCCAGCATTTCCAATGCGACACGTCCATTGTTGGCAAACTCGATATCCATGCCGGCCTTACGCAGATAAAAGGCGATGAGCAGTTGGTTGTCGGGACCATCTTCTGCCAGCAGCACACGTCCCTGAAGACGATGCGGAGCCAGAGGCACGGCTGCTAAAGTCTGGATGTGCTTCAAGGCGGCGGTCCAGGGTGCGTCGGGCGCGGCGCGGAGAGGCAATTCGACACGAAATACCGAACCTACGCCCGGCAAGGTGTGCTGCAGAGCGATCATCCCGCCCATCAATTGCGCCAGTCGTCGGCAAATGGCCAAACCCAGCCCGGTGCCGCCAAAGCGACGAGTCACGCTGTTGTCAGCTTGATTGAACGGCGTGAACAACCACGACGTTTGTTCCGGCGTCATTCCCAGTCCAGTATCGCGAATATCGATGTGCAGCAGCGCCTCGGCCCCCTGACCGGCGACGGCAGTCGTAATTTCCACATAGCCATGCTCGGTGAATTTGACGGCATTGCCTGCCAGGTTTAGCAAAATCTGGCGCAAGCGAGTAGGATCGGTGCGGATTCGACAGGGGACCGCGGTGGTTAGGCGAACTTCAAAGGCCAGGCCTTTGCCAATGGCCCGCGGACGCATGAGTGAATCGACTTCGGACAGCAGATTTGGCAGATCGCATTCCACCTCTTCGACCTGCACTTTTCCGGCTTCGATTTTCGAGAGGTCGAGGATGTCGTTGACGACGGTGAGCAAGTGTTCGCCCGCGCATTTGATGGTGGCCATTTTTTCGGCGCGGCAAGCGGAGTCTTGCCCTTCCTCGGCGTCTTGCTCGATCAACAAGTCGGTGTATCCCAAAATGGCGGTGAGGGGAGTGCGGATTTCGTGACTCATGTTGGCCAGGAATTCGCTCTTGGTGCGGTTGGCGATCAGGAGCGAATTCACGGCGGCATCTTTGAGGTGTTCGTAAATCAGGGTCAGGGAGTAAATCACGAGGGTAATTCCCACCGCGGAGGCCACTCCCCAAATCGACAGTTGATGGTTGTCGAGCGAGAGCGTTACGGGCCAGGTTGAGCGCTGCTCAAGGAACAAGACCGGCATGATCGCCAGCGTTGCGGCCAGCCAGACGATTCCGTTGCGGTAACCCAACATCATGGTGGACAGAACAGGAATCACCGCGAACCAAGCGGCAGCGGGCGAGTTAATTCCCCCGCTGCGGACGGAAAGATATGCCAGCAGGACGTACAAGATGAGCGTCATCAAATTGCCCGACAGCATGACCGATCCAAACCGGCGCATGAGCCCGAGATTGATGAGACCCAGCCCGGCAGCGAGGAGGATGCTGATGGCCAGCGTCGGGAGATGCACGGCAAAATAAAGCACCGAGAAGACCGGCGCCCAGATAATCAAAGCCAGGGTGAAGGCCACGATTTGGCGGGCGCGGCGGTGCACATCGACTCCGCTGCTGCGAAGCTGTTTGGAGATTTGTAGATCAACAAATCGTGACAGAAAGGACATGGATGGCCGCACGGTTCAAAGATGCATGGCAGTCGGGGCGGATCGGGTTGGGAAATTACCCTGACGACGTGGCAGCACTGACCCAGTAACTTGACCTGAACAAGTCCTGTGTGAAGGAGTTGATCGGAATGGCAGTTTTTCAATGCGACCCCGGCGGCCCATACACAAATATATGCCACGTTTTACCCCACAAAATGGCGGGGCTGTTTCCTTCCGGTCTCCAGCCCAAACGGGGCGTCATGCCGACAGAATGTGCGGCAGGTCGGCTTTGCGTCGCAGCAGGAAGAGACTGGCCAGGCCGAGGCCTGGGCAGGTCATTCTTTTCTCGGCAGGCGGAGAGTTCGCGTAGCGAGGGGGGGAAGCTTCGAGGAGTTTCGCCGCACAAAACGCGGCCCTCAGGCCGCCCTTATTCCGGTGGTGGGCCAATTTGAAATTCCGACAGCCGCTTTTCCCGACTGACACAGTCGGGCTATGTTCAAATTGGCGCACCACCCCCTTTCCGTGGGAAAAGGCATCTTGGGGCCAAAGATCGAAGTGGAGACGACCGGGATCGAACCGGCAACCCCAGCCTTGCAAAGGCTGTGCTCTCCCAATTGAGCTACGTCCCCGGTAAGGGTGAGTGGTGAATGGTGTGGGGTGAGTGAAGCGGGTACGGTGGTGGGGAATCAGGGATGAAGCTTCATCGAATCCCGTCCACGATCTTACAATTTGACAGTGCTTTTGCAAGGCAAGTTCGCGGTCCAAGTTGGGACTGGTTGAAAGTACACATCAGGTAAGTCTATAACTCATAGCTGGGCACCGTTCCAAAAACGCTGCAGGCATTTTTTTTCGCCTGTTCCAAAGTTTTGGGCGACTTTCGCGGACGGTGATGGTGGAGGACCATTTTGCTGTGCGAGTGTTGATTGCGGACACGTTTGAACCCTCGGGGCGCGAAGCGCTGGCGGCCCTTGGATGCGAAGTTTTGTACGAGCCCAAGTTGGCGGACGAGGCTTTGGCGCAAGCTGCGCACGAGTTGCGGCCGGACATTTTGGTAGTGCGTTCGACGAAAGTGAACGCCGCGGTATTGGAGGCGCCTTGGCTGAAGCTGGTGGTGCGCGCAGGAGCGGGTTACAACACGATCGACGTGGCCGCCGCTTCGAAGCGAGGTATTTACGTGTCGAACTGTCCGGGGAAAAACTCGGTGGCGGTGGCTGAGTTGGCCTTCGGATTGATGTTGGCTTTGGACCGGCGCTTGGCGGACAACGTGATTGCGCTGCGTGCCGGCCAGTGGAATAAGAAGCAGTTTTCACAGGCGCGGGGGTTGTTTGGCCGGACGCTGGGCTTAATTGGACTGGGACAAATCGGCATGGAGATGCTGCCCCGCGCCAAAGCGTTTGGCATGCCGGTGATAGCCTGGAGCCGCAGCCTGACCGCGGAGCGGGCCAAGCAACTGAATATTGGCAACAAAAACACGCCGTCGGAAGTTGCGGGCGAGGCGGACGTGGTTAGCGTACATTTGGCGTTGACCAAGGAAACCCGGGGGTTGCTCGACGCGGATTTTTTCAAAGCCATGCGGCCGGGAGCATACTTCATCAACACGGCGCGGGGGGAGCTGGTCGATCAAACGGCGTTGGTGTGGGCCATGCGGGAACGGAAGATTCGAGTGGGATTGGACGTTTACGCCAGCGAACCGACGGAAAGCGCTGGCGCGTTCAGCGACCCTATCGCGCAGGAAACCACTCTGTACGGCACGCATCATATTGGCGCGTCGACCGAACAGGCACAGGAAGCCATTGCAGCCGAAACGGTGCGCATTATCCGGAGTTTTCAAGAGACGGGGCGGGCGCCCAACGTGGTCAATATTGCTCGGCATACGCCGGCCACGTACTTGTTGAGTGTGCGACATCGTGATCGACCGGGAGTATTGGCGCGGGTGTTGGATGCCATTAGCGCGGCACGGATCAACGTGCAAGAGATGGAAAATATAGTGTTCGAGGGGGCTGAGGCGGCGGTGGCCAATATCCAGTTGGAAACCGCACCGGGGGAAGACATACTAAATGGCCTGCGCCGCGCAGAGGCGGATGTGTTTGAACTGCGACTGACTTCGCTGGGTAAATAGGAAGCATGCGACAAATTTGGGAGAAGCAAATGCGGATTGTTTACACCTGGCCCGTGGCAGCGGTGTGTGTGGCTGTTTGTGCTGCGATTACCTGTGCGCAGGGCGCCGAAGCAGACAGTGCGATCGATCGGCACGCCTTGGTGAACCGACATAACATCGAAATCCACGAGATCGATCCGAACGGCGCCATGGCGGTAGGCAACGGGGAATTCGCCTTTAATTTCGACGTTACCGGGCTGCAGAGCTTCCCGGAGTATTACGAGAAAACGATGCCGATTGGCATTTTGAGCAATTGGGGCTGGCACAGTTTTCCCAACCCGGAAGGGTACACGCTGGATAAGTTCAAAATGAAGAGCCTCGCGAAGCACGATCGGGAGTTTGTGTATCCAGCGGCAAGCACGAGCAATCCGGCGCCCGACGCGGCATATTTGCGTGGCAATCCGCATCGATTTGGGCTGGGGCGCATCGGGTTGGAAATGACCAAAGCCGACGGCACTTCGGTAGCGATAGGCGATTTGAAAAATCTTGATGAGCGGCTGGATTTGTGGAGCGGCCTGGCGAGCAGTTCGTTCGAAGTGGAAGGCGTGCCGGTGCACGTGCAGACGGCGGTGCATCCGCAGCGGGACGAGGTGGCGGTGGCGATCGATTCGCCATTGATCGCCAGCGGCCGGCTGAAAGTGCGGATTGCGTTTCCGTACGCGCTGATGTCGTTTGGGCCGGATTATCAGGATTGGACGAAACCTGACGCGCACCAAACTTTGCATTCTGTATTTGCTGGGCATGGGATAAGCGGGGCCGATTTTGCGCGAACTTTGGACGACACTCACTATTTTGTGCGTGCATGCTGGTCCAATGGCGTCAAGTTGACACAAACCGACAAACATCAGTATTTGCTGAGTGCGGATCTCGCGGCGAATCCATCCATCCAGCACATCGAACTAACGGCCTGGTTCTCGCCGCAGGCGATTCAGGCCGAGGCGGATAGTGTGGTTGCCGTGCAACGCGCAGCGCAAGAGCATTGGCAGCATTACTGGAGCAGCGGCGGGGCGATTGATTTATCGGGCAACGACGATCCACAGGCCGCGGAGTTGGAGCGGCGGATAGTGCTGTCGGAGTATGTCATGGCGGTACACGATGCGGGTTCGCTGCCGCCGCAGGAAACCGGGCTGGCGGTGAATTCGTGGTTTGGCAAATTTCACATGGAAATGTATTGGTGGCATGCCGCGCATTGGGCGTTGTGGGGCCGACCGGAAATTTTGGAAAAGAGCTTCGAGCATTTGAAGCAAATGATGCCGCCGGGCCAGGCGATGGCCCAGCGCGAAGGGTGCAAAGGAGTGAAGTGGTCGAAAATGACCGACCCCAGCGGCGTGGAAAGCCCGTCGGGGATAGGCCCGGTGCTGGTGTGGCAGCAGCCGCATCCGATTTATCTGGCGGAATTGCTGTGGCGGGCGCGCCACGATCAGGCGACATTGGATCGCTATAAGGATATTGTCTTCGAAACGGCCGACTATATGGCCAGCTTCGTGGATTACGATGCTGAGCGGAAGCAATACGTGCTGGGCCCCGCGGTGGCTTCGGCGGAAGAAAAACACAGCGATTACGAACACAACCTGAACCCGACCATGGAACTTGGTTATTGGAAGTGGGCCTTGGAAACGGCGCAGGAGTGGCGCGTGAGGCTGGGCATGCCGCGAGATGAAAAATGGGACGACGTGATTCATCACTTCGCGCCGCTGACGGTTCGCGAGGGCATTTACCCGACGCTGGAAATTCCGGTGGAAAATACGGCGGCCCGCATGGCGACGTGGTTGTACGGTGTGCTGCCGGGTCGCGACATCGACGTGGACGTCATGCGAAATACGCTGCACGCGGTTACGGGGGGCGCCCATTGGCATCCGGAGGAAGATCAAACGTGGGGGACGGCGATGGTTGCCATGTGCGCGGCCCGGCTGAATGAACCGGAGACGGCCATCAAAATGCTGGTGGGCGATATGGATGTCAAGTCGTTCCGGCCGTCGGGCTATACCATTCGGCGGCCGAATCAAACGCCGATGTACATGCCGGCCAACGGCGGTTGGCTGGCGGCCGTGGCGATGATGGCCGCCGGCTGGGACGGTCACACTGAGCACGCCCCGGGCTTTCCAAAGAATTGGAAGGTGCGCTACGAGGGCTTGCAGCCGATGCCGTAGAGTGTGGCCATAGCACCTGCATGCGGCTCCGGTGCTAACGTCGGCAAAAATTCAACAGGAGGAAACAGAGGGCACAGAGTAATCATGGAAATAGAATTTGAAAAAAGGTCTCCGTTTACTCTGTTATCTCCTGTTTAAGTTTTGTTGCATAAGGGCATGGCGGCCAGACAGTTAATACTACCCACTTAAAGAAGCGGCCTGGCACCCGCATGCGAACGGCTTTTCAGTTTTCCCACAGGAACATTTTTCTGCCGCGACTGAGGGCCTAAAAAAGCGCTCGTGGTATATCGGACTCGATTTGATATGATTGCTGTGGGGATAGCGTGCCGAAGTTGTCTGCCATCGAGGGGCGGCACGGCCGGCCTCGGATGATGCAACCCAGGTGGCGAAAGGCATTATGGAGCAGAAAATTGCATTTTGGGGGGCCTGTGTGTGCTTGCCCCTTACGTTGGCGGCGGGATGCAGTTCCAAGTCGCTGAACGTAGCGCCAGCGGAGCCGCCGGCAATTCCAGTCAGCCAGCCGGTTGAGCGGCAGGTGACGGACTATGTTGATTTCACCGGCCGGATTGAGGCTCCGGAAGCGGTTAGCGTTGTGCCGCGCGTCACCGGATATTTGATTAGCGCGCCGTTCAAGGAAGGCGCGGAGGTAAAAAAGGGAGAAGTGCTGTTTGAAATTGATCCCCGACCTTATCAAGCACAGTACGATCAGGCGGAAGGACAAGTGCTGCTGAACGAAGCGCGCGTGAAGGAAGCCGAGGCGGACAACGCCCGGGCGAAGGAGCTGGCCAAAACGCCGGGCGCGATCAGCAAGCAAGATTTGGATCGGTATCAGGCGGCCGAGGAAGAAGCGGAGGCATCGGTGCAAGCCGCCAAGGCCAGCCTGGAAGTGTACAAGCTGAACTTGGGTTTTTGTAAAGTGACGGCGCCGCTGACGGGGCAAATATCGCGTTATTATTTGACGCCGGGAAATTTGGTCAATCAGGATCAAACGCAATTGACCACGGTGGTGTCGGTCGATCCGATGTACGTGTATTTCGACATCGACGAGAACACGGTGTTGCGCGTTCGGCGAGCGGTGAACGAAGGCAAAATTGTGCGTTATCAGCAGGGAGAAATTCCGGTCTTCATCGGGCTGGAAGGGGAAGATGGCTATCTGCACGAAGGCACCATCAATTTCGTGAATAACCAGGTGAACCCCGGCACGGGCAGCATTACGGTTCGCGGGGTGGTGCCGAATCCGAAGCCGGCGAATGGGGTGCGGTTGCTGTCGCCGGGAATGTTTGTCCGCGTGCGGCTGCCGATTGGCCAACCGCACGACGCACTGTTGGTGATCGACCGTGCCATTGGTTCCGATCAAGGCATGAAGTACGTGTACACCGTGGACGACAAAAATATTGTGCAGCAGCAGCGGGTCGACACCGGTGCTTTGCAAGAAGATGGATTACGGGTGATTGATTCTGGATTGAAGACCTCCGAATGGGTTGTGATCGGCGCCATTCAGCAAGTTCGCCCCCGAATGCAGATTACTCCCGACCGCGAACCGATGCCGACGCTGGGAGCAATTCGTGAAGGAACTTCCGCGGGCGAGGGTAAATCCGCGGAAAGCAAATCCGTTGATTCCTCCACGGATTCCAAAGATTCCAACCAACCCGGCGCGGTGGAAACCTCGCCCGGTCCTGCCAAGACCAATTGAAATGCAAACCGGGTCAGCGAAGGCCGCTTTCACGCAGTTGATGCGCCAGCCATGATATCACGATTTTTCATCGACCGGCCGATTTTTGCCTCGGTCGTTTCGATTGTGATGACGCTGATCGGGGCGATCTCGCTCTTTTATTTGCCCATTGCGCAATATCCGCGGATCACGCCGCCGGGGGTTTCGGTTTCCATCAACTACCCGGGCGCAAGCGCTAAAGTGGTGGCCGATACCGTGGCTGCCCCGATCGAGCAGCAAGTGAACGGCGTTCCCGGCATGTTGTACATGTCTTCGCAAATGGGGAACGACGGCTCGTATACGCTGACGGTGACGTTCGACATCGGCGTCGATTTGAATACGGCGCTGGTGATGGTGCAGAACCGGGTAACGCTGGCCATGCCGCAATTGCCCACGCAGGTACAAAACCAGGGGATTACGATCCGCAAGCGAACGCCCGACATTTTGATGATTGTGAACTTTTTTTCGCCGGACCATCGATACAACGATATTTATTTGAGCAATTATGCGACCATCAATATCCGGGATGAATTGTTGCGGGTGCCGGGAGTTTCCGACATTACGTATCAGGGAGAGCGCGATTATAGCATCCGCATCTGGCTTGATCCGCAGGAACTGGCCGCCCGCAACATGACGGCGTTGGATGTGGCCACGGCCATTCGCAACCAAAATTTAGACGCACCGGCTGGACAAGTTGGCCAGCAGCCGGCGCCGCAGGGACAAGTGTTCCAATTGCCGGTCGACACGCTGGGCCGGCTAACCGAGCCGGAACAGTTCGGCGACATTATTGTCAAGGTGAGCCAAACGACGCCGCCGGCGCAAGCGACAGGCTCGCCGCGCTCGGTGGTGGGGAGCATTGGCGTGCCGGCTGCGGCAGCCAGCGCGGCAAGCAGCGCTGCTCGGGCATCTTCAAGTACGGCTACGACGGGTACCGCCGGCGGCAGCGCGCTGGCGGCGAATTCGGTTACTAGCGGGGGCGGAGCCAGCAGTACCGCCACGGTGGCGCCTTCTAGTTCTATGTCCTCTACGGCAACGACGACCACCACCGGAACGAGTTCCAATTTGGGCGTTTCCACGACCGGAGGCGGCAGCGCAGCCGGCGGCGGCACAACGACCGGCGGCAGCGCGACGGGGGGCGGCGGTTCAACCGGCGGCAGCGCCAGCGGCGCTTCTTCGACAACTTCAACTGCCGGCACAGCCACCGACAACACCAACACCACGGGCACGATTGAAGGAATTTCGATTAACAGCGCGGCGGGAGCCGGGGCCGCAGGCGGAGCATCGCCGGCGGGGCCGGGCCAGCCCTCGATTGCCATCGTAAGGGTGCGCGATGTGGGGCGCGTCGAACTGGGCGCGCAGAATTACAATCAATCGTGCTTGTTCGACGGCCAGCCTTCGGTCGGTTTGGCGGTGTATCAACTTCCGGGCACGAACGCCTTGGATGTGGCCGACCGAGTGCAGGCGAAAATGGAAGAATTGAAGTCGCGGTTTCCGGAGGGAGTGGATTACGCCATCGCATACGATACGACTCCGTATATTCGCGAATCGGTTTCCGACGTGGTTCGAACTTTGTTCCTGGCGGTGTTTTTGGTAGCGATCGTGGTGCTGATATTTTTACAAAATTGGCGGTCGGTCATTATTCCGCTGATTGCCGTGCCGGTGGCGATTATCAGCACGTTTGCGGTGATGGCTGCGTTGGGATTCAGCCTCAACAATATTTCGCTGTTCGGTTTGGTGTTGGCGATTGGCATCGTGGTGGACGACGCCATTGTCGTTGTGGAGAACGTCGAACGTTGGATGACGCACGGCCTGGGGCCGCGCGAAGCCACGCGGAAAGCAATGGAAGAGGTGACCGGTCCCATTATTGCTGTGGCGTTGGTGTTGTGCGCGGTGTTTGTGCCGTGCGCATTTGTCGGCGGGATCACGGGGCAATTCTATCGGCAATTTGCGGTTACAATTTCGGTTTCGACGGTGTTTTCGGCCATCAGTTCTTTGACCCTGAGCCCCGCTTTGGCTGCCATTTTGCTGAAACCGCACGGTAGCCGCCGGGATCCGGTCACGTGGCTGTTAGACCTGGTATTGGGCTGGTTTTTTCGGCTATTCAACTGGCTATTCGGCGTGAGCACGTCGGCGTATTCGTGGGTCGTTGAACGCATGATGAGATTCAGCGTGGCGGTGCTGTTTGTGTACGGCTTGTTGATACTGATTACGTACGTGACGTTCAGCAGTGCGCCGATCGGCTTTGTGCCGCAACAGGATCAGGGACGGCTGATCTGCAGCATTCAATTGCCCGATTCTTCTTCGTTGCAGCGCACGCAGGAGGCAATGAAGCAAGTGGCCGAGATCGCCAATCGGGCGCCGGGCGTGGCACATACCGTGGGAATATCCGGATTGTCGTTTGTCATGCAGGCGACAAGCCCGAATTATGCATCGATGTTCATTGTGCTGAAACCATTTGCCGAACGGCGAAATTTGCCGGATACGGCCATTATGTCAAACTTGCGCCGCCAGTGGGCCAAGGAAGTGCAGGATGCGCAGGTGACGGTGTACGGGGCATCGCCGGTGCCGGGGCTGGGTGTGGCGGGCGGCTTCAAGGTGATGATTGAAGACCGGGGGGACTTGGGACTTCCCGTGTTGCAACAACAAACCGACGATTTGGTGGGGAAGCTGCAAAAACAAGTGCCCGGCTTAGTCGGCGTGACGACGCAGTTTCGCTCCAAAGTGCCGCAGTTGCTGTTGAACATCGATCGGATGAAAACCGCCGCGCTGGGCGTCTCGCTGACCGACGTGAATCAAACGCTGGAGATATTGCTCGGTTCGCTGTACGTGAACAGCTTCAACGAATTCGGGCGGCATTGGCAGGTGACCGTGCAAGCCGCCGGCGAGTTCCGGAACCACACGGACGATATTAATTTATTCCAGGTGCGAAATAATCGAGGACAAATGGTGCCGCTGGGGACGCTGGTGCAACTGCAGGAAATCAATGGGCCCAGCAGTGTGACGCGGTATAACTTGTACTCGGCGGCCGCCATTACGGGGAATTTGCAACCCGGCTACAGTTCCGGCGCGGCGATCAAGCGGGTCGATGAGATCGCGGCGGCTTCGTTGCCGCTGAGCATGAGGGCGGATTGGACCGAACTGATGTTCATGCAAAAGCGGGCCGGGAACACGTCGATGTATGTGTTTGCGCTGGCGGTGGTGAGCGTGTTTTTGGCGCTGTCGGCGTTGTACGAAAGTTGGTCGTTGCCGTTGGCCGTGATTTTGGTGGTTCCGTTGTGCTTGTTGAGTTCGGTGGTGGGCGTATTGTGGACTCAACGCGATGTGAATATTTTCGTGCAAATTGGTTTGGTCGTGCTGGTGGGCTTGGCCTGCAAAAACGCGATTCTGGTGGTCGAGTTCGCCCGGCAGTTGCACGAAGAGGAAGGGCGATCGCGGTTTGACGCCACGGAGGAAGCTTCGCGGTTGCGGCTGCGGCCGATATTGATGACTTCGTTCGCGTTTATTTTTGGCGTGGCTCCGCTGGTGGTTGCTTCTGGCGCCGGCGCCGAGATGCGGCGCTCGCTGGGGGTGGCTGTGTTCAGCGGCATGTTGGGCGTGACGCTGTTCGGCATTTTTTTGACGCCGGTGTTCTTTTATGTGATTCAAGGCCTGGGAGAATCGCAGCTGCTGACCGCCGAGCGGACGCGGTGGATAGGCTCCAGCGTGGCGGGCGGGGCGTTGGGTTTGACCATCGGTTTTTTATCAAGCCAGTTGGGCGGGTTCGCCGTGGGGACAGCGTGTTTTGTGGGAGCCACGGCGGGAGTGTTGGCGGCGCTGGTGATTTTGGAAATTCACCGGCGGATTCGGCTGCAAAATCCGGCGGGCGGCTCGTAAGCGAGGTTATGTTGAAAAGCAAACAGAAGCACCCTCACCCTACCCTCTCCCACAGGGAGAGGGTTTCCGGCAGAGGTCTAGGGAGTTTAGCGGCGTGATTGCGGAATTTTTTGTCGATCGCCCGATTTTCGCGACCGTGATTTCGGTCGTGTTTGTGCTGGCCGGAGGCGTGGCGGTATTCACGCTGCCGGTGGCGCAATATCCGGATGTCACGCCGCCGACGGTGCAAGTGACGGCTTCCTACCCTGGGGCCAATTCGGAGACAGTGCGCGACACCGTGGCAGCGCCCATCGAGGAGCAAATCAGCGGCGTCGAAGGCATGATGTACATGTCGAGCCAATCGACCAAC
The DNA here is from genome assembly GCA_035499655.1 of Pirellulales bacterium. NCBI lineage: Bacteria > Pseudomonadati > Planctomycetota > Planctomycetia > Pirellulales > Pirellulales bacterium. The sequence goes on along the minus strand of DATJYL010000021.1, from coordinate 7,557 downwards.
GACGGCGCGTACAAACTGACGGTTACGTTCAATCTGGGAATGGATTCCGACATGGCCCAGGTGCTGGTGCAAAATCGCGTGTCGTTGGCGCTGCCGGTGATTCCGGCCGTCGTGCAAAACGAGGGCATCAACGTCAAGAAGATGTCCCCCAATACGTTGATGATTGTGAATCTGATTTCGCCCGACAAACGCTATGACGACATTTTTCTAAGCAACTACGCCACGATTTACGTCAAAGACGAGTTGGGGCGCGTGGCCGGCGTGGCGGGCATTACTTATTTGGGCCAGCGCGATTACAGCCTGCGCGCTTGGCTGGATCCGGACAAATTGGCCGCGCTCAGTTTGACGGCCAACGACGTTGTCAACGCGATTGCGCAGCAGAACATTCAAGTGGCGGCCGGACAAATTGGCCAGCAGCCAGCCCCGGCGGGCCAGCAGTTTCAATTGACCATCAACACGCTGGGCCGACTGACCGACCCGGAACAATTTGCCAACATTATCATCAAAGCGGCCAATGCCGGCGGACCCATGTCCACGGCCGGCGCAGCTTCTACGGGGCAGCCTGGCGCGGGTGGAACCAGCGGATCGACGGCCGCGGCGAATGTTGGCGGATCGAACCCGGCGGCTGCGCCGTCGACGGGCATTGTTCGCTTGCGCGACGTGGTGACCAAAACGGCCGACGGAAAGCCGCGCGTCGAATTGGGTTCGCAGCAATACGAGCAATCGTGCACGCTGGATGGACAGCCTTCCGTGGCGTTGTCGATTTATCAACTGCCGGGCTCCAACGCGCTGGATACCTCCGGCAACGTGTACGCAAAAATGCGGGAATTGAAGACACGATTTCCGGACGGGTTGGATTATCGCATCGTGTACGACACCACGCCGTTTATCCGTGAATCGGTGAACGAAGTGTTTCGCACGCTGCGCGATGCGGTGATTCTGGTCGCCATCGTGGTGCTGCTGTTCTTGCAGGACTGGCGGGCGATGATTCTGCCCATGATCGACGTGCCGGTTTCGCTGATCGGCACGTTTGCAATTATGGCGGCCATGGGATTCACGCTGAACAACTTGACGCTGTTCGGGTTGGTGTTGGCGATCGGCATTGTGGTGGACGATGCGATTGTAGTGCTGGAAAATATCGAACGGCAAATCGCCACCGGGCTGGATGCGCGCAGCGCCACGATTAAGGCGATGCACGAAATTACCGGACCGATTATGGCGATTACGCTGGTTCTTAGTTCCGTGTTTGTGCCGTGCTGTTTTTTGGGGGGCGTGACAGGGCAATTTTTCCGGCAATTTGCCGTGACGATAGCGGTGTCGACCATTATTTCGGCGGTGAACGCGATTACGATGACGCCTTCGCGGGCGGCGGTGATTTTCAAATCGGAAGTAGGCGAGCATGGCCATCAGCATAAAAAAGAGGCGCTGCCCTGGTGGTTTTTCGGCATTGTGGGCGGATGCCTGAGCGTTTGGCTGGGGGACAAATTGCTGGCCCAGCGGTTAGGACTGAACGCCGAACAAGGCGAGGGACTGTCGACCGCCATGTCGTGGGCCGTGGATGCCGCGTTATTTATTCCAGGGGCTATACTGGGCGGGGGGATCGGCTGGTGGGTTATTGATTCGGTCAACGCAGTGCTGGGCTCGCTGTTTCGCGCATTTAATGTGCTTTTCGATCGCGTGATTACCGTGTACGGCAAAACGGTGGGGGCACTGTTGCGAATCAGCGCGTTGGCACTGGCTGTGTATGGCGGCTTGCTGGTGGTGACGTGGTGGCAGTTCAATCGCACGCCGACCGGCTTTGTGCCGCAACAGGACAAAGGCTACTTGTTGCTTAACGTGCAATTGCCCGATTCGGCTTCGGTCGAGCGAACCCAGGCGTCGATGGCGCGGATTGAGGAGGTCGTGGGCCGTGCGCCGGGGGTGGCTCACACGGTCGGCATTTCCGGGCAATCGCTGATTTTGAACGCCAACGCGCCGAACTTGGGCTCGATGTACGTGATGCTGAAGCCGTTCGACGAGCGGCGCGGGGCCGATTTAACTGCCGACGCCATTGCCGCCGACTTGCAGCAGCGCTGCCACCAAGAAGTGAGCGAAGCGATGGTGGCTGCGTTTGGCGCGCCGCCGATTGACGGCTTGGGCACGACCGGCGGCTTCAAAATGATTGTCGAAGACCGCGGGAATTTGGGCTTGGGACCATTGCAGCGAGTGAGTGAGCAAATTGTTTCCCGCGGCAATCGCACACCGGGCTTAAAGGGACTGTTTAACAGCTCCGGAGCGAATACGCCGTGGCTGTATTTGGAAATCGATCGCACCAAATGCGAGGCGCTAGGAATTTCCGTGGCCGATTTGTTCAACACACTGCAGGTTTATTTCGGTTCTTATTACGTGAATAACTTCAACGAGTTTGGGCGCACGTGGCAAGTGAATGTGCAGGCCGATCCCACCTTTCGCAACCAGGTACCCGACGTGCGCCAACTCCAGGTACGCAACAATCAAGGGCAAATGGTGCGGTTGGCGACGCTAATGACCGTGCGCGACACGAGCGGGCCGGTGATGGTGATGCGGTACAATTTATATTCGGCGGCGGCGGTGACGGGCGAAGCGGCGCCGGGAACCAGCTCCGGGCAGGCGGTCGATTTGGCGGCGGAAATTGCCCAAAGCGAATTGCCCCGTTCGATGGCCTACGAATGGACTGATTTGGCGTACTTGCAGCTGCAGGCCGGGAATAGCGCGATGTGGTTTTTCGCCTTGGCGGTACTGTTTGTATTTTTGGTGTTGGCCGCGCAGTACGAAAGTTGGTCGCTGCCGCTGGCCGTGATTTTGGTGGTGCCGATGTGCCTGCTATTTTCGGTCACGGGCATTCAGGTGGGGCACAACGACCTGAATATATTCACGCAGATCGGCTTTGTCGTGTTGGTGGGTTTGGCCAGCAAGAATGCGATATTGATTGTCGAATTTGCCAAGGTGCAGCACGAATCGGGCGTGCCGCGGCGGGAAGCAGTTTTAGAAGCCGTGCGGCTGCGACTGCGGCCGATTTTGATGACTTCGTTCGCGTTCATATTGGGCGTGGTGCCGCTAGTGGTGGCCAGCGGCGCCGGGGCGGAAATGCGCCGCACGCTGGGAATTGCCGTGTTTAGCGGCATGCTGGGCGTGACGCTGTTTGGCGTGTTCTTGACGCCGATTTTTTTCTATGTGATTCAGGCGTGGAACGACCGCCGGGCGAAAAAGCATGTTGCGCAGGCGGTCGAATCATTGGAGCCGCACCGGTTAAAGAGCGGCGGCGCACATTCCTGACGCCACGCGCTGTTAGCGAAGCGAAGAATTGGTTCGTCGCCTAATTTGAATCACCACGATGTAGTGACCCCGGCGCACCGGGGTCCTCAGCCGTTTTTCTTCGAGAAAAACTGCGGGCGTCTGGGGATCCCGACGCGCCGGGACCGCTACATTTTTCAAATTAGGCGACGACCTAGAATTGTTGGCCCGCTGAGAGTCGTGATAGAACTGGCTAGCAGTGCATTCTAGGTGATCGGTTCTCCGGAAAAGCTGGCCCTCCTACCCGAATGAATTCTGTCGCAGCCGGAAACTGCGCAGGCTTGGCGGTATCTACGGTGCTAGCAGCGCGATACGGATTCGACTTTACCGAGAATGCCGATGATTCCGATTGTGTGGATCATAGCGATTTTTCAGTCCACTACTCCTCGAGCTGCTCTTGCCGACAATTCATCGCGAAAGACCGACTGCGCGCGAGCCCCTTGCCAGCGAATGCGCCGTTGTAAACCGGCGAGTGCGTTTGCTGGTGGTGGTCATACTCTGCGCGCTGGTGCTTAGCGGCTGCACTTCGTGGCGCGACTATTTTCATAACGGATTTAAGGTCGGCCCCAATTACGGTCGGCCGGCGGCGCCCGTGGCAAAAGAGTGGATCGACGCCAACGACAAGCGCGTGAAGACCGACGAAGACGATCCTTGCCAGTGGTGGACGGTATTTCATGATCCCATTTTGAACGATCTGGTTTGCACGTCCTATCACCAAAATCTCACCTTGCGTGAAGCCGGCTTCCGCGTGTTGGAAGCCCGGGCACAATTCGGCATTGCCATTGGCAGCTTTTTTCCACAAACGCAAAACGCTGCGGGCAGTTACATGGCGATTGCGAACAGTCAGGAAACGGCGCAGGGCGGATTTGGCCCGCAATTTTTTAATCAATGGAACTTTGGCTTCAATTTGGCGTGGGAGTTGGATTTTTGGGGTCGCTTTCGCCGGGCGATCGAGGAGAATTCCGATTTGCTGGACGCCTCGGTGGAAGATTACGACGCGGCGCTGGTCACCCTGTTGGGCGACGTCGCCACGGCTTACGTGAACATGCGGACGTTGGAGCAGCGAATTCAATATGCCGAAGACAACGTTCGGATTCAGAAAGACACCCTGAATATTGTCGAGGCGCGCTTCAAAGTAAGCACCATCAGCGAGTTGGATGTCGATCAGGCCCGCACCACGCTGGAGGCCACGGAAGCCGACATTTCGGAATTGCAAATTCAGTTGCGTCAAAGTATTTTGCAACTGTGCATTTTGCTGGGGATGCCGCCGGAAGATTTGTTGGCGCGGGTCGGGGCGGCGCCGATTCCCACGGCTCCGAAGGACGTGGCGGTGGGCATTCCCGCCGATCTGCTGCGGCGCCGGCCCGATGTGCGTGCCGCCGAGCGGCGATTGGCGGCCCAGTGCGCGGCGATTGGCGTTGCTGAATCGGAATTTTATCCGCACATTTCAATCAACGGCACGTTGGGTTGGAGCGCGGAAAATTTGGGCCACTTGTTTGAGCCCGGCGCACTGAACAGCAATGTGGGGCCATCGTTCCAGTGGGATTTGCTGAACTACGGTCGGCTGCTGAACAACGTGAAGCTGCAGGACGCCACTTTTCAGGAGTTTCTGGCGACGTATCAGAACAGCGTGCTGGCGGCCAACCAGGATGTGGAAAGCGGGTTGGTGACCTTTTTGCGCGGACAGGAGCGGACGGGCCATCAACAGACCGCGGTGGATAGCGCGGTTCAGGCCGTGAACATCGCGCTCAAGCAATATCAGGCGGGCACGGCCGATTTCACCACCGTGACGCAAGTGGAGCAGATTCAAGTTCAGCAACAAGATTTGCTGGCTCAGACGGAAGGGGAAATTGCGACGGGCTTGATCGCGGTATACCGTGCGCTGGGAGGGGGATGGCAGATTCGCTTGACGAACTGCAACGAAGAATTGCCGCCGCAACCGGGTGAAGTGAATGCACCGCCGCCAACGTTGGAAACGGTACCGACGCCAAATCCCGAATTGCCCAAGCCCGAATCGGCAGCGCCAGAAACAGCAACGCCAGAATCGGCTTCACCGGCGGCAGCACCGCAAACGGCGCCGCCAGAGACAGTGACGCCACAAACGGTGGCGCCGCAGACATCAACACAGCCATTGCCGCCGCCGCAATCTCCAGCGAATCAGTCGCCCACGTTGCCATCGCCATTTCCGCAGTTGCCAACGCCCAAAGGGCTGCCGGCTCCGGGAGCGCATTCGCCGCCGCAAACCTCGCTGCCTCAAAATCGGAACCCATTCATGGCCGCGCCGGTGGTTACGGGTCCAGTCGGCAATCGGCAAGGGGACAGTCAACAAGTGTTGCAGCAGCAAGGGGAGAACGTGCAGCCGCAGAAGAGGGAGCAAGAGTTTAATGTATTGCCGGTTTCGGCGTCGTTTTTAGACGATTCCCAAGCGGCGATGGCCGTGACGACACGTCCTGCGACGTCGCCGATGGCTTTTTTTCCGCAAGCCAGTTCGCAACCGGCGCCTCCGGTGACGGCGGCGGTTACGTCGCCGCCCGTACCGCCCGTTACCCCAGCGCCGGCGATGGCGCCAGCCGTGCCGAATCCGTCCGGATACATCACCCTACCGACCGTGGTGCAGCCCGCTGCCCATCCGTAAGGGAGTGCTTATGCGACGGATCAATCTGTTGGGGTGTATCTGCGTTTTGTCGGCAATCGGCTTGCTCGGTTCGACCGTGCTGTGCTTGATGGCTGCCGCGGCACAGCCTAGCGACGGTTGGTGGCTGTGTCCGGGCATTTCGCTGCATCGGCCTTGTTTGTGTTGTCTGGACGATTATTGCCGCAAACCACCGCCCTGCCCTCCGTGCCCGGTGTGCTGCTTTGGGCCGAACGATTATTGCTGCAAGCCGCCGCTGTGCGTTTCGCCGTATTGCGGTTTCGGCTGCGATGACTATTGCCGCAAGCCGCTACCCATAGTTTCGCCCTGTTATACTCCGCCGGGCTCAACGTGCGGGCCGCCGGCATGTGGCGCGGATACAAGCAGTGATTCTAATTGCGCCAAAGTCAAAATTGCGAATTAGGTATTTTTTTAGTCGCAGAACGTGGAAATAGCGAGATGAAAATCGGCGTGATCAGTGCGGGGCCGATTTGGAAGATAGACCTGCCGACAGCCGCGGAGCCGAACCGACGAGTGGCAAGGGCGTCAATAAAGTGCGCGCACTTAGATTCGAACTAAGGACCTCCACCTTATCAGGGTGGCGCTCTAACCAACTGAGCTATGCGCGCTTAGACTATGTTTTACGCGGTAATTGACGTTTTCGAGCATGGGTATATTATTCTGTTTACACCCGTTTCGACACCTGATTGATCTGGGAGCGTGACCAGTGCTGAAAAGTATCGCTGGAAAAGACCTCCGTAACAAGCCCCGCAAAGATTTCCCCCCTCTTTCCCCATGCGTTGGTCAAACCATTGTCAAAGCGCAGGCTGCCGCGCGACAGAAGTCGCATTGGCCAATCCACACTAGTTGCCGTCACTGGATTGGCTGGCGAGCGGATTGCCGGAGGGAGTTGCTGTCGGGCCATCCATGGTCAGCCCAGTAATCTTCAGCGAATACGCGTATTTGCACGGAGCTTCCGCAGGCAACTCCACTTTCAGTTTTTGCGTGTCTTGACTGAATTCCAGATCACCGTCGTGCCCCAAAAGTGCGACCGACACAATTTTTCCTTTTACACGACCGCTGGCCAAGGCGGTGATCGAAATAGCGGAATTTGGCCAATTGCCCAGGATCATGGCATATAGAGATTGGTCTTTGACCGTAAAACGTATGTTAAGTTCGGCTTTACCTGAACCACCTTCGCCGAACTGAATCCAATTATGGGTGTCGTAAATCGCCTCGCCGTTGATCTCCAGCCACTTGCCAACTTCCAATAAAATCGCTTGTTGATCGTCCGGAATCGTGCCGTCGGCCATGGGGGAAATATTAAGCACATAGTTGCCATTTTTGCTCACGGTATCGATTAGATGGCTCAAAATGGTCTCAGGCTTGCTGAGTCGTAAATCGCGGACATAACCCCAACTGTTGCCAGCAATCGGATCATCTACCTGCCACGAACCCGTGCGGATTGCTGAGGGCGAACGCGCTCCAACTTTTTCAAAATCGATGATCGAACCAATCGTTGCGGTGTTATCGTTGGTCGGTGAGTAAGCAGCCTTCTTGGTGGTGATGGAAACCTGCTTGCCCCATTCTTCGCCTCGATTGTAATAGTAGGC